>CAZJEJ010000016.1:0-20257 GCA_964544945.1 uncultured Gammaproteobacteria bacterium
CCGGGCTTGCCCGGGGTCAGGGCGGTCGGTAGCGCCACCTACATTCAAAAAATAATAAATAGATATCCAGATGGACTCATGCTTATTACGATTAAATGACGGTCCAGCCAAATCCTGAATCTTGACTGGCCATTACCGGGGTTGGGATGCCCTCAAGCTGGTTCAATTGGCGGGCGACAATAGTCGGGCAATTATTTTTTTTCGATATATGCCCGACGATCAGACAATTCAGGTTCGAGGTATTGATTTGACGTAACAGACGGAGTGATTGATCGTTCGACAAATGACCGAGATCACCTGAAACTCTTTGCTTAACCAGGTACGGATAGGGTCCGGTTTCAAGCATTATCTGGTCGTAGTTAAATTCCAGAAATATCCCGTCCAGATTGTCGTAAGCCTGGATGATATGGGCGGTAATATGTCCAGTATCGGTTAAAATTCCCAGTTTTTTCCCACTTTGGGTATGTCGAAATATATATTGGACCGGTTCACTCGCATCGTGCGGAACAGTAACAGGTGTCACCTCAAAACAACCAATCTGTATCGATTGTCCCCCACGTAGCCTTTGATAAGAAAAGTCCCTGTCGAATACAGCACACGCGGTACCCGTGGTAGCCCAAACTGAAATATCGTATCTGGATGAAAGTCTTTCCACACCGGCTCGATGATCCGAATGCTCGTGCGTAAGTAAAATAGCGTCAATATCGGAAGGATCGAGATCGAGCTTTGACAAACGCCGCTCAAACTGTCGTAACGAAAAACCGCAATCTACCAGGATAGTCGTCTGGTCGTGGCTTACCAGTGTCGCGTTACCCTTGCTGCCGCTGCCCAAAGATGCTATTCGCACCTATGGGTACCTCGAAAATTGCGCTTTTTTTGCAATAGCCGCATCACCGATTGTTGCTCCTGAAAAACTGCTATACCGTACATAAGTTCCGTAGGAGTATCGGGCCGTTTGCTCTGTTTGTCATGGATAGAATATATTCAGGTGTTGCAGGAGTAAAAGCCTGTGATAAAAAAACACTATTTTATTGCGGCGCCTATATACAATCTTAAGCCTGCATAAATTACTTGATGTACTGGTACAGCAATCTTAAAAATTCGATACCTTCAGCCGAATTATCAACCTCTCGGCCGATCGTTTCGATACCTATGCGTGTCGTTTCATTCGTTTCTTCCGACAAAACCAGAACGATCTGTTTTTTGATCGTTTTTGATTTAGCGGTGAAAATTGAAAAGAATCCCTTATCTTCAACGACTATATCCACATTCGTGTTAACCAGGATGACACCATCATTGCTCAATCCAGTTTGATACGTGGCTTTAACCACTTCAAAATTTAGCCTGTCCAACTGGTGCAAGGTCCGGTTCCAGGTTCGCGAATAACCTTCCTGAACCAGCAGGTATGACTCTTCTTCTACATAATCGGTGTAGAATGAAGCCCTGGCGGCAAAGAGCTTAACGTTTTCCAACTGTTGTTCCATCTCGGCGCGCTGCAAACCCAGGTAAATCATCAGGCGTGAGAGCATCTCAACTTCCAGCTCAGTTTCAGACAGGCGAAATTTCCATTCGGCGTCACTTTTTTGCTCGGTCGGCCGCGTCGATAGCTTACGGATAATTTCGGTTCCCTGGTGTGAAATGTAAATTCGAACCCCTGGTTCAGCACTGTCTCTCGCAATTCGTGTCCTGAATTGATCCTGGCTCTCAGACAGATCTTCAGAAGAAAGAAGCCTGGCAAAAAAACCCTGATCCTCTTCTTCCTTGCCTTCTTTGCTGAATACCCATTCGGTCTCCATGATACCAATCACTGGCTCATCCATTGCCAACGTAAAACCCTCCGATGCCCAGAATTCCTTGACTAACTGGTATAGCTGGTCGACAGGTGCGTCAAGGCTAAGCCAGTAAAAATCGGCAAATCCTTCAAGTGTTATCGAATCTACCCTGGCTAATACAGGTATCTTTTTTCTCGCATCGGGATCATTCAACTCACCAGAAAATACCGCCGGTAATTTAAATGTAGGTTCAGATTCAGTGTCAACTGTCGTCAGATCGGGTGGCACTTCCAGAGGGGGTAATACCCGACTGTCAAGATAGCGTAAATCTGGTGATGAACTACCACAGGCAGCCAGAGTTAGCAGCGCAATTGTTACCAATATAGAAAGAACCGTCCTCATAAAGCACCACCAGCTATTAGCGCCTGACGTACCGACTCCTGATACTCCTTCGCCAGAACGGTCATCGGAAGGCGCATATTGGCTTCACCAAAACCCATTTCTGCAACCGCCCATTTTACTGGGATCGGGTTTGACTCGATGAATAACAGCCTGTGCAGATCGGCTATTTCCGCATCGATACTGCGTGCCAGTTGCTCCTTACCTTCGTAGGCGAGCCGACACATTTCAGCCATCTTCGCGGGCACGACATTGGCGGTGACCGATATCGCCCCATGTCCACCATTGAGAATAAAATCACAGGTAGTGGAATCGTCGCCTGTCAGCAGCGCAAAATCGTCACTGACCAATTCCTTGATTTCCGCTAACCGCTCCATACTGCCAGTCGCTTCCTTGATACCAACGATATTGTTCACTTTCGCCAACTCTCCCACGGTTTCGGCAAGCATGTCGCAGGCGGTTCGCCCAGGAACGTTGTAGAGAATTTGTGGGATATCGACCGCACTGGCGATCGCCTGGTAGTGTTGTATCAAGCCTCTCTGGACTGGTTTATTGTAATAAGGAGTCACCAGCAAACAGGCATCGGCTCTTGCCTCTTTGGCGCAACGAGTTAGCATAATTGCTTCACTGGTCGAATTAGCCCCGGTTCCGGCTATCATCGGGAGGCGCTGGTTGATTATTTCCCGACTGCGACGCAGAAGCTCGCAGTGTTCGTCGGGATCCAGGGTTGCTGACTCACCTGTGGTCCCAGCGATGACCAGAGCATCACTTCCCTCTTTTACGTGAAAATCGATCAATGCTTCGAGCTGCGAATAATCCACGGCACCATCGCTTAACATCGGCGTTACTAACGCCACCAGACTACCTTTAAACATACCGCACCTCTGCGCCACTTTATAACAAATAAGTTGCGTATGTTATAAAGACTAATATGAATGTACAAGCAATTGTCATTAACAGTTTGCCCGCAAAAACCCCAACCACGCGGATAGAGAGTAGTAGTGAGCAATAAGGCTGTCTTTAACTTCTATATATCGCCACTGGATTCTTGCTCGACCTGCGTTTTATGGTGGGGCCAGGCTTTAATAATTGCCTGAATCAAAGTGGCGAGTGGTATCGCAAAAAACACGCCCCAAATACCCCATAGACTTCCAAAAAATACGACCGCGACAATGATCGCAACCGGATGCAGGTTAACGACTTCTGAAAATAACAGGGGTACCAGTAAATTGCCGTCTAAAAATTGTATGAACGCGTAAATTCCGAGCAGATACCCAAATTCCGACGTGGCGCCCCATTGAAAAAACGCGATCAGGGCAACGGGTATAGTGACTACCGTGGCTCCCACATAGGGAATAATGACCGACAGGCCAACGAGCAAGCTGAGCAGCATGGCATAATTGAGCCCCATGGATGCGAAGGCAATGTATGTCGCCAGCCAGATGACCATGACTTCGATAAACTTGCCACGTACGTAACTCGCAATCTTTGAGTCAAGGTCTGTCCATACTTTCCTGGCCAGCGTACGTTCATCGGGCAGAAAATTACCCAACCAGCTTAAAATCAAGTGCTTGTCCTTGAGGAAGAAAAATACCATCAACGGCAACAGGATTAAATATACGAAGAAGGTAATCGCTCCCACTACAGAGGCCAGCGACGAACTTACCATCCGTTGCCCCATATTGGTCAATTCGGTACGTACGAACGAGAACATTTCCTCTACCTGTTCCGTGGAGACATAATCAGGATACTGTTGCGGCAACTGGGATAATAGCTGCTGCCCCTTACCGAACATCGCGGGCAACTCACGAATTAACTCGCTGACCTGGCGGGATAAAAGCGGTAATAATACAAAAAGAACTATCAATATGGCCGCCAATATCAATGCAGTAACAATACTTGCGGCAACCGTTCGGTTCAGCCTGATCTGGTTCAGCCTTTTTACCAGCCCCTCGAATAAATAGGCGATAATGATGCCGATCAAAATGGGCATAAGGTGGGTATTCATAACCAGGATAAGCAACCCACCGACAATCATTATGAACCCAAAAATTATCGTTTGGGGATCGGTAAAGTAACGCTCATACCACTGTTTTAATAGATTAATCATTGTTGTAGATACTGTTCGTATTGGGCTTGAAATGTAGATTCCAGCTCGTCGATCACCGCAGGTGCTTCTCGTCCCTGCATAATATGTTGCCCCATTAATGCCGAAGTCTGGTTAAGTAAAATACCTGTATCGACCATGTAGTAGGTTTTTTTCAATCGTTTAATTGCCCCGATTACCGTTTCATTGTCTGGCCTGGCTATTCTCTCTGGTACCTGTTTTTCCTGCTCGCTCGGGTGAACTTTATATTGCTGCGCAATAAATGTCGCGTAATCGACAATTGCCTGCTGATGATCCGCATCAAGACTAGACATGATAATTTCAAGTTGTTGCAGTCGATTTTTCATCCAGCCGATGAAAACCTTATACGCGCGGTCATTTTTTTCTTTTGCAATATGAGCGCGCAAATTCCAGTAACTCTTCCATCACCGAGAGTCTAAATTTCTGTCTTTGGCGTACAAACGAAAAAGGCCGGCTCAACGGCGGGTCGAGTTGTAGTTCTACCAGGGTATTGAGTTTTAATTCCTTTTCAATTGTAGAGTGTGACAAAATCGAGATCCCCATCCCTGCTTCTACTGCCCCCTTCAAGGCTTCCGGACTGCCTAATTCCAGGCAAAAATCCATATCTCCCGGGGCAACATTCTGGTCAACAAGATACTGCGTAATGACTTCACGGGTACCCGATCCTTCCTCACGACATACAAACGGGTATCGCGTGACATCTGCTGGCTTAACCTTAGCGCCTCTTGTCGCCAGTTCATGACCCGGGACGACAACCACTACCAGATGATCGTCATGACAAACTTCAACCACCAGGTTTTTGTTAGAAATGGGCCCTTCCACGATACCGAGGTCGATCACGTTGTTTTCCACCATAGTTACGATGCCTTCGGTGTTCGACACCTTGAGGCGCAAATTGATGTCCGGGTAACGATTCTTAAACTCCCCAAGCAAAGCGGGCAACATGTATTCGGCGATCGTGGTACTAGCACCGATAGTCAATACACCACTAATTTCACCCGTTAAATCTCGAACAGAATTTTCCATTTCTGTGTAGAGGTCAAAAATGCGCGCGGCGAATTCTGAAACTTTTTCACCTGCCGGGGTTAAATTGACCTTGTTATGTGTACGATCGAACAGGCGTGTATTAAAATACTCTTCTAGCTGGCGCACCTGAAAGGTAACCGCAGGCTGTGTCATGTGCAGGGCTTCGGCTGCTTTGGTAAAACTAAGAAGCCTGGCGACATTATGAAATACTTTCAGGCGTCGATCACTCATGGATCTGGACAACTCGGGGAAATTGAGCGCCTATTATATAGAATTTTTATGCGGTTCTACAGAGGTTATAAATATACCTGATGAAATGGGTGCTTACGGGTAGGGAAGATTTACGTGATGAATGTCACAGAATCGCATATCACGTCCATAATAATTGATGACAATTCTTGATTTCGCTCGTAAACTATTAATAATTGAAGAAAAAAGGATGAATATGAGGTATTTGATATACCTGCTAATCACGGTATCGGCTTCGCTCAGCGCCGGCGAGATACTTAAATGGACCGATGATGATGGCAACATCTATTACGGAGACGCGCCTCCTGTTGAAGCAAATGCAGAACCGGTAAGGGTCATTAGAGCGCCCAGTAATCCGGGCAAGGCTCTACCCAGGTTATCGGATGACACAGGTGGAAAAACTACCGGTAGCAGGAACGATGAAAGCGCCACTAACCGGCAATCTGGAAATACTCCCGCCGATCAGGCAAAAATCGCCTGCGAGTACGCTCGTAGTGATTTGAAAGTGATCAGCAACAGTAGCCGAATCAGACTCAAGGCTGCAGATGGCAGCGTACGCTACATGAACGCCGAAGAAATTAACCAACGAAAGCAAAGCGCCGAGGAAGATATTGCACAATTTTGCTAGCAAATAAGTGATTGCCAGGTTTTTTGCCTAATAATCAGAACTACCCTCCATTATAATACCCATGATTTTTAATCTCGGCCGCCAAATGAAAGAAAGCCGAATACCGTAGACTCCTGCTTGATAATAATATGAAAACATCTGGTTTCCACCTGGCGACATTAAAAGAAACGCCTGTAGACGCAGAAATCGTCAGCCATCAGTTAATGTTGCGCGCTGGTCTAATTCGTAGACTGGCTTCTGGAATCTATAGCTGGATGCCCCTGGGATTACGTATCCTGCGCAAGGTAGAGAAAATAGTACGCGAAGAAATGAACAGAGCCGGCGCGCTCGAAGTATTAATGCCGTCGATTCAGCCCGCAGAATTGTGGCGGGAAACCGGGCGCTGGGATCAGTTCGGACCCGAATTGCTCCGACTCAAGGATCGCCACCAACGAGACTATTGCATCGGACCGACACACGAGGAAGTGATTGCCGACATCTTCAGGCGAGAAATCAAGAGTTACAAGCAGTTGCCGATTAATTTTTACCAAATCCAGACCAAGTTTCGTGATGAAATCAGGCCTAGATTTGGCGTCATGCGCGCTCGTGAATTCATCATGAAGGACGCTTATTCGTTTCACCTCGGGCAGGAATCTTTGCAGCAAACCTATAACCTGATGTATCAGGCTTATAGCAGAATTTTCGACCGCTTCGGTCTAGCCTATCGGGCTGTCACCGCCGACTCGGGCGCTATTGGCGGCAGTTCATCGCATGAATTCCATGTGCTCGCGAAATCTGGCGAAGACGCTATCGCATTTTCCAGCCAAAGCCAGTACGCGGCCAACGTCGAAATGGCCGAGGCTATAGCGGACAACAGAGTTCGTGCTGAACCTGGAGCCATGATGCAGACCATCGACACACCGGGGAAACACACGATTGAGGATGTGGCCAAATCACCCGAGGTCGATATCGATAAATGCCTGAAAACCCTGATCGTCGAAGCCGATGATGGTGGCCTGGTAGCGCTGGTATTATGTGGATGCCATGACCTTAACCCGCTAAAGGCAGAGAAACTGGAAGGCGTAGCAAGTCCCTTCAAATTTTCCGATCGCGCAAAAATCAATGCCATACTAGGAATCGATATTGGCTCTATAGGACCCGTTGGACTCGGCATCAAAACCTATGTCGATCGAAGCGCCGCGCTGGTGAACGATTTTGTTTGCGGCGCCAATAACAATGACCAGCACTATATCCATGCCAATTGGGGACGCGATTGCGATGAACCGGTAGTGGTTGATATTAGAAATGTAGTTGACGGTGATCCCAGTCCAGATGGCAAGGGAACGCTTAAAATTTTACGCGGTATCGAAGTGGGCCATATCTTCCAGCTTGGAGATAAATACAGCGAGGCAATGCAGGCTACGGTACTTGACGAAAATGGGAAAACTGCTGTGGCAAAAATGGGCTGTTATGGTATCGGTGTTACCCGAGTCGTCGCCGCAGCGATCGAACAAAATAACGATGAGCATGGTATTTATTGGCCCGATTCACTCGCACCTTTTCACCTCGCCATTTGTCCGATTAATTATCATAAGTCTGACGATGTCAAAAAGGCCGCCGACGACCTTTACGAGGACTGCCTCAACCGTGGGATCGAAGTATTGCTGGATGATCGCCCGCTGCGGCCTGGCGTAATGTTTTCTGACATGGAATTGATTGGTGTATCACACAGAATCGTACTAAGCGATCGCGGATTAGGCGCGAATCAGTTTGAATACAAAGGGCGCAGGGACGATTCGGCAAGAGCGCTTGAATTGACCGAATTATCATCATTTCTTGACACCCTCCTCAACCCGTGACTCCCTTACGTTGTCTAGCGCTCGTGTTGGTGTTAACGATGACAACACCTGTCTATTCTGCTAGCACCGAACCAGACCCGGAACTTCGACAATTACTGAAAGATGCCATCTCCAGCGATGCAGGATTCGAAGACCGTTTCGATGCCCAGGTCTGGTTACTCGACATGTCGAACCGACTCGAACCATTTGTCAGCGATCCCAAATTTCGAATCAGGCTATTAAAAAATGTTCACTATGAGGCCAAACGGGTTAACCTGGCTCCAGAACTGGTACTGGCGCTAATCGAAATCGAAAGTCGCTTCGATCAGTTTGCCATATCGGTGTCCGGTGCCCGTGGATTGATGCAGGTCATGCCTTTCTGGCTCGACGAAATCGGTATTTCAGACAAAAATCTGTTTAAGATACGCACCAACCTGCGCATGGGTAGCACTATATTACGCTATTACATGGATATGGAATCTAACGACCTGATGCGGGCTCTTGCCCGCTATAACGGTAGCCTGGGCAGGCAAACCTACGCCAACAAAATTATCAATGCGCTCAACACCCGGTGGTTTAAACAATAGGAACCTTCGCGCCGCATCTCGTGTTTAACCGTCGTAGCGCGGCGGTGCGACCTTCAGCACTTCTTCGATAGTCGTTATCCCCTTTGCGACTTTTTGCGCTCCAGCCAAATTGAGAGGCTTCATACCTTGTTTAATCGCCTTTTTCCTTAACTGGGCCAAATCAAAATCTGAACCTATTTCGCGCTTGAGGACATCGCTGATCGGCATCATTTCATAAATACCGATACGCCCAATAAACCCGGTTTGCCGGCATTCCAGGCAGCCCTTGGCTCGCGCTATTTCCGCCGGTGCCGAAGTGGTCCAGGGTTTAATCAGTGCTTCCCATTCGCGCATGTCGATGCCCTGGATAACCTTACAATGGGGACACAAAGTGCGTACCAGTCTTTGCGCTACCACGCCAATCAAGGTCGCGCTGATCAGATAAGGTGGCACACCTATTTCAGAAAGCCTGGCGATTGCCGACGGGGCGTCATTGGTATGCAAGGTCGACAGCACCAAATGCCCGGTAAGAGCTGCCTGTACCGCCATTTCTGCAGTTTCTTTGTCACGTATCTCGCCCACCATAATGATATCCGGATCCTGTCGTAACAGAGTTTTTACTCCGCTGGCGAAATCCAGGTCAATATTTTGCTGCACCTGCATCTGATTAAAACTGGGTTCGACCAGTTCGATCGGATCTTCGACTGTGCAAACATTCACTTCGGGTACAGCCAGGTACTTCAAACTGGTATAAAGCGTCGTTGTCTTACCCGAACCCGTCGGCCCAGTCACCAGAATAATTCCGTGTGGCTGCTTGATCATCTGATTCCACGAGTCGGCATCTTTCTTCTCGAATCCAAGCGATGAAAAGTTTTTTACCAGCACCTCCGGATCAAATATCCGTAAAACCAGCTTTTCCCCAAAAGCAGTCGGCATACTCGACAGCCGTAGTTCGATTTCAGCACCGTCCGGGGAGCGGGTTTTAATACGACCATCCTGTGGCTTACGCTTTTCGGCCACGTCAAGCCTACCCATAATTTTAATACGGCTGATCACGGCAGCAGAAATATTGACTGGGATTTCATACACCTGGTGCATCACCCCGTCGATCCTGAAACGTACGTTTCCCTTATCTCGTCTCGGTTCGATATGAATATCACTGGCGCGCTGGTTGAATGCGTATTGCATCAGCCAGTCGACAATACTGACTATATGATGATCGTCGGCGTCGACCGAGCCCATATTTCCGAGTTCGATCAATTGTTCGAGATTTTGCAAATTACTCGGCATCTGCCCGGCATTTGCACCGGCACTATCCATCGCCTTGCTGATACTGTAAAACTCAAGCAAGTAAGATTTTAATTCTTTAGAGTTAGCCAACACTGTACTGATCGGGCGTGAAACAATTCGATTTAATTCGTCTGACCACTCCGTATCGAAGGGATCAATCACGGCAATTTCGACTTTCGCCGGCGTGATCTTTATCGGCAAAATTCCGAATCGAGATGCGTAGGCATAAGACATGATGGAAGTACAGGAAGTAACATCCATTTTCAAAGGATCAAAATAGTGACGAGTCATTCCTGACTCTTTAGACAGCCAGTCGGTCAGCACGTCTAGCGTCAATACCTGTTCGGGTTTCGACTCATTGGTCCATTGACGACTGGCAATCATTTCCAGTGGATGCAGGTTTTCACGATCTTTAGCGGAGACCAGCGACGACACCATGCTCGCCTTATCCTGTTCCACTACTCCCTGTGTTACCAGCCTCTCAAGGATGCTTTCCAGATTACATACAGTCAGGTTCGCCATTTGGCCGATTCTCATCTCGCTGTACAGGCAACTATCACCTCGGGGGGAATGTTTATATTCTTCAGAAACGCAACCGCATATTAACAGGAATTCGTACTCGTACGCCAAATAATACCCTTACGAGGGAAGCCGATTCGCTGCTCGGTAGGGTAAGGGTATGGTCGTAGCCCAGTTCTATTTTCCGGAACCTCCTGGCGATCTACTGCTATTCCCTCTCCCGAACTAAATTTCCGAACGTTTCACGAGTGATGCTACCCGCCTGCCTGACTCCTTCCTTCAATGCTACCTATTCTGATCGGCCGCCCTGTCAGGCCTGTGCCGACCAGAATCTGAACAGGTTGTAAGAGTAGTCTGCTTTCTTTAAGCTCAGCACCAGATCCTGTAGCGGTTTATTACAGGCAAAAAAAAGCCCACTCGCTAGTGGGCTTTTTTCACTAACTATTACTGCTTACTGGGCCAGGTAATCCAAATCCGATGCTTCGGTTTCACCTAGTGTCCAGGCACCACGAGTCTTCGCATGCTGGATCGCTGCATCGGCTTCAGCCATAGATGCCTTTGCTATGTCGAAAAACTGTCCGGCATAAATCAAATCAGCATCCTTGATCTGGCCTGAGTTTGCTTTGTAGATTAACGGCCACTGGTATGGATTACCATAGATTGAGTCTTTGCCGGCGATATTCCACAAATTATCTCCTTCAACAACCAGGTAACTGCCCATGTCTGAGCCAACAGCAGGCATTGGCGCCGGTGCTTCCTCGACCTGTGAAGCATTGAATGCCATGATCGCTCCAGCTGCATCGTCCTCGGCCTTATTTGCCAGGACCAACGCTCGGGCGTTGTTACATTCTTCTGCCGCTTTTTCAGCAGCCTGGACCAACTTGGCGGCTTCTCTCCACTCAAGGCCCAGATTCCTGGTACGTGCGATTTTCAGCTTGGCCGCGTAGATTGCGTTTTTCACCTCGGCGGTAGCTCCCTTACACTCTTCTTTGGTAGCTGCTGCTGGGGCTGGTTCGGTGCTGTCGGTCGCACAACCACTGATAAACCCAGTCGTGATAGCTGCGATTGCTGCGATTTTTAAGAGTTCTTTAGCTTTCATATGTTCTTATCTCCAGAGAACTGATAGATTCGGATGTGGTTCAGAATATGTATGTTTTTGCGTGTACCCGCTTTGCCCCAAAGACTACCTTGATCAACCTTTCAGGGCAAGTCTAAATATACAAATTAATGCTCAATTTCGCTGGCGACCAAAGCAATTCGGTCATATTTCTTATCAAGAGCCTGTCGAAGGGCAAACTAGCGCCATAATAATGCGCTGTCAAGTTTTTAACCGGTAACCAGTTCACGAGGCTGGTACTATTGATAATGTGCGAGCAATATTGTAAAACTGCCAGCACACCTGCCATCATGGCCCTCTCGACAAGCCAGGTTCCTCGATGACTAAAGAAAAACTGATCATTTACCACAATCCTAACTGCAGTAAATCGCGGGAAACGTTGAATATTCTGGAGCAGCGGGGAAAAATACCCGAAATTATCGAATACCTGGATAATCCCCCGGATAAACAGGAACTAAAAAGAATTATCGGCCTGCTGGGCATCCCTCCCAGGGATCTGTTGAGAACCACCGAACCGGCCTACCAGGAGGCTCAGCTTGATCGCGATTCTATCAGTGACGAGGAGATTGTGGCGGCATTGTGTGAATTTCCGTCACTTATGCAACGTCCCATCATAGTATCGGGTCATCGGGCCGTCATCGGCAGACCTCCAGACAAGGTATTAGAATTATTTGGCTAAAACTCCTCACCAAAACATCCTCCAGGCCCTGATACAAACAGGCATCATCTCATTTTTATGCGGAAACCCAATTGCTTAAAATTTTGATTATTTATTTTAGTCGTCACGGAAGTACGGCGCAGATGGCAGAACAGATTAGCCTGGGTGTAGACTCGAACCCTGCCTGCGAATCGGTCGTTCGTTGTTTACCGGAAGTTTCTACGAGTACCGAGCAAACCGCCGCTGAAATTCCTGAATCGGGGGTTCTTTACGCTGATATCAACGATCTGGAGTATTGCGATGGACTGATTATCGGAAGCCCTGGATATTTTGGACACATGGCGGCGCCTTTAAAATATTTTCTCGATCAAACTACCCGGCTATGGTTATCCGGAGCGCTGATAGACAAACCAGCCGCGGTATTTACATCGACTTCGAGTCAGCATGGTGGGCAGGAAAGCGTACTGCTCAGTATGATGCAACCCTTGTTGCATCATGGAATGCTAATTAGCGGGGTACCCTACTCGGAAAAAGCGCTCAATCAAACGAGTACCGGGGGTACACCCTATGGTGCTAGCCATGTTGCCGGCCAACAGCGAAAACCCTTGAGTCAGCATGAAACAGACGTTTGCCTGGCGCTAGGAAAAAGAATAGCCTGGCTCGCAACCCAATTGCACTAATCGCATGCCACATCCCCTGAAAACCTGTTGTCTGGTAACTCTCAGCGGCTTGTTGATCTCTCAACTCAGCCTGTTTCTAACGCCCGTAGACCCACCCGATCCCTACTGGGTCATCATGCTATCGCTGCCACTGCTACTGCCTTATAAAGGCCTGATCAGCGACCGCTTATACACTTACCAATGGACCGGGTTCCTGTGTTTGTTTTATTTTAGCGTGGGTATCAGCGAGCTGGTTGCCAATCCTGAATTAAAAACTTACGCCTATCTAAGCACGGTTTTCAGCACTGTATTATTCGTTTCGAGCATTTATTACTCGCGCTACCTGCGTTTCAATTCCTAGCGAATCTCTCGGCAATTCATGAATCGATCAGTGTTTGCTTTATCAGGGGTATGGTGATTTTTTTCTGCCTGGAAAGAGACGCATCACCGAGTAGGCGTAAAATGTCTATCTGGGACGACAAACGCCTCGAATAATGAGTTAACAGATAGGCTATTACTTCGTTAGATAAATCGAATCCGAGCAGCTTCGCGCGTAGCCTGATGATTTTCTCGACATCAGAATCCCTGGAGGCTGCCAATTGCAACAGCAAACCCCACGATAGCCGTGACTGAAAATCTGCCAGTTGACAGGGCAAAAACTGCGGTTTATTGGTCAGCGTGAAAATCAGGTGCAAATCTCCGCTTTTGCAGCGGTTAATGAGCTGGCAAAACTTCTCTTCCCAGCGACGCTGCCCACACAATGCATCGAGGTTATCGACCGCCAGCACGTCGCAGCTTGCCGAAATATCGAAATAGTCAGGGTCGCACTGTACCACCTGGTTGCCTTCGTATAGCTGAAAATTAACCGCCTGTTGGCGCGCAAAATGTGCACAGGCATTGATCAAATGTGTTTTGCCGCTATCGGAGGGGCCCCATAGCCCTATCAGCGACTCTCCACTTTTTGCGATCAGAGATTTCAGGCTATCGATAACCAGCGCTCCCTGCTCAGAGAAATAATTTTCCAGGCTGAACTGCCGGTCAAACGACAATGGCAGAGCAATTTGAGCCGCTTTAATTGGACCTTCCCCGATCGATATAAGTAAAACTCAAAAGCGTCTGGGTATCACCCTGGGCATAAACCTGTGGCAATTCCTCCTGCTCGAGCACATCACCGAATTCGATCAGGCGCTGAAGAGCCTCTGCATCATTACGAAGCTTCAGTTCAAAGGTTACCGTAGCATCGGTGATCAACTTCACTCGTACCGATTCGACCACGCTCAGGGCCTCCAGGTAGCCTTGCACCGATACCAGACTTTCGATGTTATTCATCGACGAAACACTCATCAGTAGCGACTGTCGGGTTCGTCGATTCTCGTCTAGCGCGTACTCCAGTGCCAGAATACGCGCCATATGTTCGATCACCTGGTCGACCACCGCCTGCCTGGAGGCTCCATTATATTTCCACTTAAATACCTGGTCGGTAAATCGAACCTCCCAGTCACCATACCAACCCTGGCCGCTGCGACCTATTATCTGTCCAATTACGAGCACATCTGGCGAATAGCGATCTGCCAGCGTTTCGATATTGCCGTACTGGCGTGACGCGATATCCCCTATACTCACCAGAGCGATATCTTCGAGATCCATCAGCGGGAATAGTACAGGCACACCTAGTCTGAGAGCAGCCTCATCTAGCATATCAACCATCTTGGGTGTGGTATCCCCCGATACCAGACGAATCGTTTCATTAACATCATAGTTAATAATCAGTAAGCTGCTCGGGCGCTCACGACCCCATATGGGGAAATTATTTTCACGCAACAGGTTTTCGATCAACTGCTGATTAAAATCTATTTTCAGGAATAACAGATCGACAGCATATTCATCTGCATTCTCGTCCTTACGAACCACGTATGTGAATTGCTTGACGTAACGTGCACTATGCTCAACAGGTCGAGCTAACGCGAGGCTGCCAAGCGCATCGTCCGAACCGCTGACCTTGATCACAACTTGTTTGAATGCTTCGCTAAAAACCTCCAGACGCAGGCTTGTGGTCTGATCCGCCACTGGCAACTCGATGGTATAAAGATCTTCTACGATAACAGCCTGTGCGACGGTATTCACTAGCGAACCAAGGCTTATCAGCAGTAGATAAAAAATCCTGTAATTCATTGTTTCTCCCAAGCTTTACTAGGGCATTTATTTTTAAGGCGTGTAAAATAACACACTGCAAATATTTCCTGAACCAGCAATCCATGAAATCTGAATTATCACTCAATTATCGTGATTCGGGAGTCGACATAGACGCCGGTAACGAATTAGTCGAGAGAATCAAACCCGCGATAAAATCGACCCATCGGCCAGGCTGCATTGGCAGTATTGGCGGTTTTGGCGGTTTATTCGAACTTCCTCTCGATCGTTACCAGAATCCGATCATGGTATCCGGCACCGACGGTGTGGGTACCAAGTTGAAGCTAGCGATCGATTTCGAAAAATATGATGGTATCGGCATCGATCTGGTTGCCATGTGTGCTAACGATATTGCGGTGCTCGGAGCCGAAGCGTTATTTTTTCTTGATTACTATGCAACCAGCAAGCTGAGCCTTGAGGTTGCCGAACAGGTGATCAATAGCATTGCCGCCGGATGTCGACTCGCGGGATGCGCGCTAATCGGTGGTGAAACAGCCGAAATGCCCGGCATGTACGCCGCTGGTGATTTCGATCTGGCCGGTTTTTGTGTCGGTATCGTAGAAAAAGACCGTGTCATCGACGGCAAGCAGGTAGTGGCTGGGAATAGCCTGATTGCGCTGGCATCGTCTGGTCCTCATTCGAATGGTTATTCTTTGATTCGCAAAATTATCGAGGTCTCTGGCGTCAACCTGTCGCAGGATTGCGATGGAAAGACATTGGCCGAAGCCTTGATCGAACCAACCCGGATTTATATTAAAAATATACGGTCACTCACCGAACAACACCCGGTACGGGCAATCGCGCATATTACCGGCGGTGGCTTGAGTGAAAACATTCCCCGTGTCCTCCCGCAGGATTGCGCGGCCAGGATCGATCGCTCAAGTTGGCCCCTGCCCGGGGTTTTCGAGTGGTTACAAACCGCAGGTAATGTTCAATCCAGCGAAATGTTTCGGACCTTTAACTGCGGTGTTGGAATGGTTCTGGTAGTCGACCAAATCGATCAGGATGCCTGCCTACAGCTACTCGATCAACTCGGTGAACATGCGTGGGTAATCGGCGAAGTAGTCGAAAAAGGCCAGGGGCCATCCGTAATCCTGGCATGACTCGAAAGCGGTCTGATCACAGTACCCTTTCACTCGTTGTGCTCATTTCGGGTAACGGTAGTAACTTGCAATCAATTATAAATGCGATCGAATCGGGTCGACTCAAGGCTCGAATTTGTACCGTAATATCGAACGAACCCGACGCGTACGGATTAAAACGTGCAGAAAAGCATGAAATCAAAAACCAGGTTCTCGATCACCATTCCTTCACCTCACGCGAAGCCTTCGACCAGGCACTTCATCAGCGTATCCAGTCGTTCCAGCCAGATTACATCGTACTCGCCGGATTCATGCGCATATTGGGCCCAGCCTTCGTTCAGGCCAATATCGATAAAATTCTCAACATTCATCCATCACTACTACCCGCTTACACCGGTCTAAACACTCACCAGCGCGTGATTGAAAATAGTGAAACAGAGCACGGAGTCAGTATCCACCTTGTCACGCCAGAACTGGACGGTGGTCCGATAATCATCCAGGGGCGTTACCCTGTCGAAGCGAGCGATACGCTTGCCGAATTGAAACACCGAGGACATCAACTAGAACACCGCATGTACCCACTAGTATTGCAGTGGTTAAGCGAAGGTAAATTACAAATAGAAGACAATTCGATCTTGTTCGAACAACAACACATCCAGGAGCCCATAGAATTTGAAAGCGACTAGGAAACCTTTGATCAATGTCTCGATATCGTGCCTGATTGCTTTTTGGCTGATCGCTTCGGCACCAGCTCTGGCAGAAGTATTCACGATAACCCCTTACCAGGCCAGTTATAAGCTCTACAGGAGCGGTCTTCAGGTTGCCGAATCGAGTCTTTCGCTCAAACAGTCCGGGCGTTTCTGGCGCTGGCGCCTGTCGAGCAGGCCTACCGGGGTATTCAAATTAATCTCCAAGAAAGAACCCTATTCAGAAACCACATTCTCGCTGCTCGATAACCAGTATCGTATTAACAGCATATTACTTGCAGATGAAAGAGATGATAAACGTTACGAAATAGCCCGCTTTAACTGGAATAGCCGGCAGTTAGACATACTGCGTAAAGGCGAACGCAGCATCGAAAATTTGCCTGATCAAGTATACGATTTCCAAACCATACCTCTATTGATAGCACAGATGACGAAAGACGGCGCTCAGCAGATGGCCTTCAGCTTTTACCTAAAAGGACAGGTGGTTGATGCGAAATTGGAACGGGTTGGAAAATCCAAGTTGAAAATCAGGGATTTAAACATAGAGGTTTCGGTTTTTCGCCAATCAATTAGCGGTCAAAAAACAACCTCGAAATATTACTATGGCCCCGACAGCCGATTACTTCCACTTAAAATAGAAAATATTAATTCGAAAGGAAAAACCTCTATTATGATTCTCGATCAGGTAGTCTGGTTATAAGCGGGTAAATCCGTACTCTTCTACCAGGCGTTTTAACTCGGTTGGCGCAAAGGGAACCTGTTCGATGAATTCGGGCATCTCACTTTGATCGATTTCAAGAAAGCGCATCATGGTCTGGCAGGCTTTAATATCGATTATATTCTCCTGATCGAGCAGGCGAGCCCTTTCGACAATCGACCGATTAGCGGCATAGTTGTCTTTCTGAAATAATTGCAATTCTTCACCGTGTAGAACGATAACAACTCGACTATATTGTTCGGGGTCGAACAGCTCCCGCAGACTGTCTGCTCGATTTAATATCACATTAAGCTCTTCGGCCGACGTGACGGTAACACCAAATACGTAACCCGGTGCCCTGGGAATCTCTATTTCACCAGCCTCCTGAGCCAGTACAACCGAAGTTATCGACGCGAACATGACTATAGTGAAAAATTGTCGAACCCCTTTAGAACGCACTTTAATCGCTCCCCGCTATGGTCATATTTTCAACCAGAATGGAGCCCGTGCGAATATTTCCTCGCCAGTCCATGTCGTTCCCAATTTCGACTATTCCTCGATACATATCGCTCAAATTGGAGGCGATAGTGACTTCCTCAACCGCATATTGAATTTCACCATTTTCAACCCAGAAGCCAGCTGCACCGCGGGAGTAATCACCGGTAACCGTATTCACACCATGCCCCATCAACTCGGTTACGAGAAACCCCCGATGCAAAGCACTCACGCACTGGTCGAAAGATTTACCTGTGTCTTCGAGGGTTAAATTGTGCACCCCACTCGCATGCCCGGTGGTTTGCAGACCCAGCTTTCTGGCTGCATAGCTATCCAGCAAATAACTCTGGATCACGCCATCGGTCACCAGGTCAGCCTCCCTGACCTTGACGCCTTCGCCATCATAATTGGCCGAACCAAGTGACTGTGCTTCAAACGGATATTCGACCAGTCGCAAAAATTCGGGAAATACCCGTGTGTCGACTGCATCGAGTAAAAAACTGGCCTTTCGATACTGGGCTGAACCACCTATAGCACCGGTAAAATGGCCGATCAGGCTACGAGCAATTTCCGGTACAAACAGCACTGGTGCCTGCTGGGTTTTCAGTTTTTGCGCATCGAGTCGCTTAATAGTACGTTCGGCCGCCTTCAGTCCGACCGCTTTCGCGGTAGCCAGACGGTCTGGATTACGGCTAATTTCATACCAGTAATCACGTTGCATCCCACCACTGGACTCGCCCACGACCGAGCAACTGATACTATGTCGCGTTTGGTGTTGGAGCTGTAAAAAACCGTGTGTATTCCCGTAAACCGAAACACCCGCATTCAAATCCACCGAAGCCCCTTCGGAATTGACAATTCTCGGGTCAAAATCCAGCGCGGCATTTTCGCATTCCAACGCCAGCTCGATGACTGCTTCCGAAGATATATTCCAGGGATGATACGAGTCCAGATCGACAAACTGCTGTGCCATCAATCCCGCGTCAGCGAGGCCGGTGCAGCGATCTTCGGAGGTGTATTTGGCAATATTACAGGCGGCCTCAACCGTTTTGCTGACTGCCTCCGGATCGAGATTCGAGGTACTGGCACTCCCCTTATGCTGCCCAAAATAAACACTGATGCCGAGGCCATTGTCCTGTTGATGTTCGATGGTTTCGACTGCTCGCATGCGGGCCGCTACGGACAATCCCTGTGACACCGACAGGCCGGTCTCAGCCTGGCTAGCGCCATGGGCTTGCGCCATTTTGAGTGTCTCGGCAACGATGTTTTTAAATGATTCGGCATCGGGAAATGCTAACATGTCTTTTTTTGTGTCGTTCATCGGTACATATTATCCTATCCACATATGGAAAACGAAATAAAGAGCAACGATTCTGATGATTTAGAGACTGTCAGCAAATCACAGCTCAAACGGGAAAGTCAGAAAATACAAAAGCTGGGAAAACGACTGTCGGCCCTGCCCAGCAAGCAACTAGAAGAGATACCACTCGACGAACCTGTAAAAGAAGCCATCGAACTGGCCCACAAAATTCAAAACAAACGTAGTGCGCTGAAAAGGCACTATCAATATTTAGCGAAATTGTTACGCGCCCGCAACACCGAAGCCATTTCAGCAGCGCTTGAACAACTCGAACAGTCAAACCACCGCCAGATACAGCGCCACCATCGAGCCGAAAACTGGCGAGATGAAATTATCGCCCGGGGCATCGACGCCATCGAGGCGTACCTGAAGGAACAGCCCAATGGAGACCGCCAAAAACTGCGTCAACTCTGGCGCAACTACAGCAGTGTAAATACCGAAGAACGCAAAATTCACTTTGCACGATTGATTTACCGGGAAATTTTGCAGGGTTTTGATGCTGAATAACAGAACGTATCAATCGGGGTCAGGCGAAAATGAATACTAAACCTCGGCGACAAATATTTCGGGGAATCCTGAATGGTGAACGCTGCATTTACCCCGGATCGGTCTACGACCCGATCTCGGCAAGGGTAGCCGAGGATCTGGGTTTCGAAGCAGGCATGTTCGCAGGATCAATCGCTTCTTTCACCGTGTTAGGGGCGCCCGACATTATCGTTCTCACCTTGACCGAACTGGCGGCCCAGGCCTATAGAATATGTCGGGCAGGCGAGTTGCCACTCATCGTCGATGCCGACCATGGGTATGGTAATGCGCTCAACGTCAAACGCACCGTCGAAGAACTCGAAGCAGCAGGTATAGCCTGCCTGACGATCGAAGACACCATCCTGCCCAGGCG
>CAZJEJ010000016.1:20357-28533 GCA_964544945.1 uncultured Gammaproteobacteria bacterium
TCGAAGCAGCAGGTATAGCCTGCCTGACGATCGAAGACACCATCCTGCCCAGGCGTTTTGGCAGTCGGTCAACCGAGTTTCTCACGATTGAAGAAGGCGTCGGCAAGATGAAGGGCGCACTGGTGGGTCGACAGGATCAGGATCTGAGCATACTGGCTCGTACCAGCGCGGTGGGTGTCAACGGCGTCGAAGACGGGATTAACCGTGCCAGGGCATACCTGGACGCCGGTGTTGATGGAATCATGTTTGTGGGCGTCAAAACCCACGCCGAGTTAGATTCGATTGCTACCGCTATCGATGCGCCGATCATGCTCGGCGGTGCCGGCGAAGGCCTGCAAGACCTCGATTACCTCAGCGAGTGCGGGGTTCGCATCTGTCTCCAGGGCCATCAACCGTTCATGGCAGCGGTGAAAGCCATGCACGATACGTTAAAGTCACTTCGGGAGGGTACACCGCCGTCAAAACTCAAAGGCTTAGCTTCATCGGACTTAATCAAACAGGTAACCCGTGAGACCAGCTACAGGGACTGGCAAGACGAATTTTTATCTTAAGCACTCGACGGAATAATTGGCGTCTTCCGCTCCACATCGCCATTTTGCGCCCGATTGCGCAAAGTGTGATCCATTAGTACCAGCGCCAGCATTGCTTCGGCGATTGGTGTGGCGCGAATTCCGACGCAGGGGTCGTGACGGCCTTTGGTTCTGATCTCCACCGGCTGACCTTCCAGATCGACTGTTTTGCCCGGCAAGTGAATACTCGATGTGGGCTTCAGGGCAATATTGACCAGAATGTCCTGTCCAGAGGTAATTCCACCGAGCGTGCCGCCGGCGTTATTGGACAAAAATCCTTCAGGGGTTATTTCATCACGGTGTGCGGTACCTTTTTGTTCGATGCTATCGAATCCGGCACCGATTTCGACCCCTTTCACTGCATTGATGCTCATCATCGCATGTGCTATGTCAGCATCGATGCGATCGAATATGGGTTCGCCGAGACCCGGCGGTACGCCTGTTGCAACCACAGATATCTTCGCACCGATCGATTCCCCTTCCTTGCGTAGTGCATCCATGTATTTTTCCATCGCAGGCACCATGCTAGCATCGGGGCAGAAAAACGGGTTGTTGTTGATTTCTTCCCAATCGAAATTTTCCGGTTTCAGTGGCCCGAGTTGGGATAGATATCCGCGGATCTGAATGCCGCAACGCTCGGCCAGATACTTCTTCGCGATGCCACCGGCTGCGACGCGTATTGCCGTTTCCCTGGCCGATGAGCGACCACCGCCGCGATAGTCCCGAAAACCATATTTTTGCGTATAGGTATAGTCCGCGTGTCCGGGTCGGAACTGGTTCATGATGTTGCTGTAGTCTTTGGATCGCTGATCCTTGTTAAAGATCAACAAGGCAATCGGAGTACCGGTGGTTTTGCCTTCGAAAGTACCCGACAAAATCTGTACCGCATCGTCTTCACGTCGTTGCGTGGTGTGGCGCGATGTGCCGGGCTTGCGGCGGTCCAGATCACCTTGCAAATCGGCTTCGTTCAGCTCCAGACCCGGTGGGCAACCATCCACGATGCAGCCGATAGCGACACCGTGGCTCTCGCCAAACGATGTAACCACGAACAATCTGCCAAAACTATTTCCCGACATGGATGCCTAACCTTTAAATCGAATGAACCGACTACACTTACTCCTGTATGCAGCATTCTACTAAAAAACTCGGCATGATGTTCACCCTGGGTGGGTGGATCATCGGTTTTTTGGTTCTGTTCCTGGTGTTTTCGAAGATTATCGACTACCAGGCGAACCCTAATCGATCGGTCGCCACTTCCCAATCAGATCGATACCAGGAAATCGTACTAAAGCGAAACCGCAATGGGCACTATGTATTCACTGGAGAGATCAATCGATTGCCAGTCAGCTTTCTGGTCGATACTGGCGCCACGCTGACCAGTATCCCGTTCGGATTGCAAACCTACCTGCAACTGGATACCGGCACTCCATTTTCGGTTTCTACCGCCAATGGCGTTACCACCGCCTATATGACACGCCTGGAGGAGCTTAAAATGGGAGATATCGTATTGAACGACATCAAGGCCAGCCTGATCCCGGGCCTTCCCGATGGGAGCGTATTACTCGGAATGAATGTATTGAAGAATCTGGAAATGATTCAGCGCGCCGATGAACTCATTATTCGGCAATATTATTAATCCTGTTTAAGCCCGCCTGTTTTTCCTGCTAATTTATTATTAAAAAAACGTGACTGGAATTCAGATGACCAGCCTGCGATGATCACCGTCGGTATTCTAAATACCGTGGATTAACGACGACCTTGTGGTCAAAATAAATTAGAATACCCCCATTTTACCCAATAAAATTTCGGGAGTTTATTTAGATGCCCAATCTTGAGCTAAAACTGCAGGACCTTGATATATACAACGACTTCATCCGCCGTCATATCGGTCCTGGCCCGGTCGACGAAACTGCCATGCTTGCTGAACTCGGTATGAAAAGTCTGGATGAGTTGATCGACAAGGTCGTGCCGGCATCGATACGACGCGCCAAACCACTGGCTGTAAAAGCCAGTCGCTCGGAAAGCCAGGTACTCGACCAGCTGTATCAGATTTCGACCCGGAACCAGCTGTACAAATCGTTCATCGGTATGGGCTATTACAACACCCAGACACCGACTGTGATCGAGCGCAACCTGCTCAGAAACCCTGCCTGGTATACCGCATATACGCCTTATCAGGCTGAGATCTCGCAGGGCCGACTCGAAGCCCTGTTAAATTTTCAAACCATGATCAGCGACCTGACCGGTATGGAAATCGCCAATGCCTCGATGCTGGACGAAGCAACCTCAGCAGCCGAGGCAATGACGCTGTGCCAACGTAAGTCTAAAAGCAAGGCTAATGTTTTCTTTGTTGCCAACTCGTGCCATCCACAGACCATCGCCGTGATAGCCAACCGCGCGTTGCATTTTGGTATCGAGATTGTGGTCGGTGACCCATTCAAGGATCTCGACGACCTGGACCTGTTTGGCGTATTGCTGCAATACCCCTGCTCGACGGGTGAAATTCTGGATTACCGTGAACTGGTGCAGCAGATACACGAGCATAAAGCCCTGGTTGCAGTCGCGGCTGACTTGCTGAGCCTTACCTTGCTCACCCCACCGGGCGAGTTCGATGCAGATATCGTGGTCGGCAGCTCGCAACGCTTTGGAATACCATTGGGTTACGGTGGACCCCACGCGGCTTACATGGCCACGCGCGAAGCTTTCAAACGCTCTATGCCGGGACGCCTGATCGGTGTTTCGATCGATACTCGCGGCAAACCCGCATTGCGCCTGGCGCTAGCAACACGTGAGCAACATATCCGTCGTGAAAAAGCCACCAGCAATATCTGCACCGCGCAGGCACTGCTCGCAATCATGGCCAGCATGTACGCGGTCTACCACGGTCCGGACGAAATCCGCCGCATCGCACAGCGTATCCACCGTCTCACGGTGATTCTCGCCGACGGATTGCGCGAGCTCGGTCATACCGTACCTACAAAACATTTCTTTGACACCATTACAGTTACTACCGGCAATGCTACTGAATTTGTCATGGCCGCCGCACGTTCAGAGAAAATTAATCTACGCTATGTAGACATGAATACGGTCGGCATATCGCTCGACGAAAAAGCGACCCCGGGTGATGTTGAAACGCTTTTCAACATATTCACCCACGACCGTGGCGACGAAGTGTCACTGAGCGCCCTCGACGCTAATGCTAAAAGTACTCTGCCGAAAGCACTGGTGCGTACCAGTAAGTACCTTACCCACCCTGTTTTCAACAAATACCATTCAGAAACCGACCTGATGCGTTACATGCGCAAGCTGGCTGACAAGGATCTCGCGCTCGACCGGAGCATGATTCCGCTTGGCTCCTGTACCATGAAACTAAACGCCGCGACCCAGCTAGTCCCGGTTACCTGGCCTGGATACGGTCGAATCCACCCGTTTGTACCACTTGACCAGGCGCAGGGTTATCAGCAGTTATTCATAGAACTCGAACAAATGCTATGTGCCTGTACCGGCTACGATGCAGTCTCGCTTCAACCCAACTCGGGTGCCCAGGGTGAGTACGCGGGCTTGCTCGCAATCAAGGGATACCATCAGAGCCGTAATGAGGGCCACCGTAATGTCTGCCTGATTCCAGCTTCTGCGCACGGCACCAACCCGGCTTCGGCGCAGATGGCGGGGATGAAAGTAGTCGTCGTGGGTACCGCCAAATCGGGCAACATCGATATGGATGACCTGAAAGCCAAAACCGAAAAACACAGCAACGAGCTCGCAGCTATCATGATCACTTACCCGTCCACGCACGGTGTATTCGAAGACGACGTCACCGATGTGTGCGAACTGATCCATAAGCACGGCGGACAGGTATATATCGACGGCGCGAATATGAATGCGATGGTGGGTATCTGTTCACCGGGAAAATTTGGCGGCGACGTTTCTCACCTGAACCTGCATAAGACTTTCAGTATCCCCCACGGCGGCGGCGGTCCCGGGGTTGGCCCCATCGGAGTACGTGAACACTTAAGGCCTTTCCTGCCGTCAACCAACTTGAGTAATAAACAGGAGTCGACCGGCCCGGTGTCGGCAGCGCCGTTTGGCAGCGCCAGTATCTTACCGATCAGCTGGGCCTATATCACATTGCTAGGAAGTGAAGGCTTGCCGAAAGCCACCGCTACAGCGATTCTCAACGCCAATTACATCGCCAGTCGATTGAATGATTATTTTCCGATTCTGTACACCGGCCCAAATGAGCTGGTGGCGCACGAATGTATCATCGACACGCGTATCGTCAAACAGAGCGCAGGAATCACCGTCGATGATATTGCCAAACGCTTGATCGATTATGGATTCCACGCACCGACCATGTCGTTTCCGGTACCTGGCACCCTGATGATCGAGCCGACTGAAAGTGAATCGAAAGAAGAATTAGACCGTTTCTGCGACGCCATGATATCGATTCGCAAAGAAATCAAGGCAATCGAAGATGGGGAAATGGACGCCGAGGATAATCCACTCAAAAACGCACCGCATACGATCGATATGGTTTGTGCCGATGAATGGAGTCATACTTACAGTCGCGATCAGGCCGCCTACCCGCTACCCTCCCTGCGCGAGGATAAATACTGGTCCCCCGTCGGTCGGGTCGACAATGTTTATGGCGATACGAATCTGGTCTGCTCCTGCCCACCGTTATCGGCTTATGAGGAACAGGATTAAACCGCATGGCGATTAGTGTTTTTGACCTGTTTTCTATCGGTATCGGACCCTCGAGTTCGCATACCGTGGGGCCGATGCGCGCGGCCAATCAGTTTGTGCGAACACTACAGACGCAGGATTTGCTCGCCAGGGTACACAGGGTTAAGGCCGATTTATTTGGCTCTCTGGGCGCTACCGGTAAAGGCCATAGCAGCGATAAAGCGATAATGATCGGCCTGGAGGGCGAATTGCCCGAATCGGTCGACACTACAACAATCCCCGCCAGGCTTGAAACCATTAGGGACCAGCAACATATCAATTTACTGGGCAGGCACTCGATTGGATTCAAAGAGGTCGACGACCTGATCATGCATCGAAAAAAGTCCCTTTCTTTTCATTCCAATGGTATGAAATTCCGTGCTTTCGATACCAGGGGCGAGACCCTGCACAAGGCTAAATTTTATTCGATAGGCGGTGGCTTTATCGTCGATGAATCAGCCACAGGTGTCGACCGAATCAAGCCGGACGATACCCTGCTACCCTATCCATATTCCAGTGGTGCCGATCTGTTAAACCTCTGTCGAGAGCATGGCCTGTCTATCAGTGACATCATGATGGAAAATGAAAAGGCCTGGCGCGATGAGGAGGAAGTTCGCATTAAACTTTTGAAAATATGGAAAGTGATGCAAACATGCGTCAAAAATGGTTACCGCAGCGAAGGCATTCTCCCGGGTGGGTTGAAAGTCAAACGACGCGCCGCTGACCTTTTTCGTAAATTGAGTGCACAGCCACAAATTAGCTACAAGGATCCCCTGACGACGATGGATTGGGTCAATCTCTACGCGCTCGCCGTCAACGAGGAAAATGCAGCAGGTGGCCGCGTAGTCACCGCACCGACCAATGGTGCTGCCGGAATCATCCCTGCGGTAATGCACTATTACCATTACTTTTATCCCCATGCAGACGAAGACGGTATCGTGCGCTTTCTGCTGACAGCGGGTGCGATCGGAATTTTATACAAGGAAAATGCATCTATTTCGGGTGCCGAGGTCGGTTGTCAGGGTGAAGTGGGAAGTGCCTGTTCGATGGCCGCGGGTGCACTCACCGAAGTGCTCGGCGGCACACCAGAACAGGTAGAAAACGCTGCTGAAATTGGTATGGAGCACAATCTCGGGCTAACTTGCGACCCAATCGGTGGGCTGGTTCAGGTGCCCTGTATCGAACGCAACGCGATGGCATCGGTGAAAGCAATCAATGCCGCGCGCATTGCAATTCGTGGCGACGGACAGCATTTCGTATCACTCGACAAAGTGATCAAAACCATGCGCGAAACCGGCGCCGATATGAAAACGAAGTACAAGGAAACCGCACGCGGTGGGCTGGCGGTCAATATTATCGAGTGTTAAAGATACCGATTTAATGATTACAGGACCTGAACAGCTGACTGTTCAGGTATGATATCTCTCCCTTCTACGAGGCCTCATTACTAGCAGGAAAAATCCAATGCTTGGTGAATTACAAAATATACTGCGACCCTACCTCGGTTTCCTCGGCGACCACCTCTGGATTCAGGCGCTGGTTACTATCGTCGCTTCTTTTATTATCGCATGGATATTCGACCGCTTCGTCATTACTCTATTTAAAAAGCTGGCGAGTAAAACAAGTATCGAATTCGATAATCGCCTGCTCGAATTGATACACGGCCCGATCTACATCAGTTTTATCCTGCTTGGCTTCGCGCTCGCAGCCACAATAATCGAAATAGGCGACCCGTTTGACCTGTTCTTTTTTTCTGCACTAAAAACTATCGCCTATATCATCTGGTTCACCCTGTTACTCAGGGTAACCCGGCTAATTCTCAGGAACGTTGCACAGGATGACCAGCACGTTGGTATATTGCATTTGCAAACCCTGCCACTATTTGAAAATATCGCCAATATCACGATTGTCGTACTCGCGGTCTACATCATTTTTACCGCCTGGAATATCGACATGACTGCCTGGCTCGCCTCCGCTGGAATCGTTGGCATAGCGGTTGGCTTTGCCGCCAAAGATACTCTGGCGAACCTGTTTTCGGGTGTATTTATCCTCGCCGACGCTCCCTACAAAATCGGCGATTTCGTGGTACTCGACTCTGGCGAGCGCGGTGAAATTACCCATATTGGAATCCGCAGCACACGCTTGCTGACGCGCGGTGATGTCGAAGTCACAATTCCGAATGCGGTGATGGGCAATACCAAAATTACCAACGAATCGGGAGGACCGGCAGAGAAATACCGAATCCGCGTCTCGGTTGGAGTCGCCTACGGCTCGGACATCGACAAGGTGCGTGAAATCCTGATGGATATAGCCACGAAGGACGAAGTGGTATGCAAAGACCCAGAGCCACGGGTGCGCTTTCGCACCTTCGGGCAATCGAGCCTCGACTTCGAGCTTTTATGCTGGATCAACCATCCGGTACAGCGGGGGCGTGTGATCGACGCCCTCAACTGCCAGGTCTACAAACGCTTCATCGAAGAAAAGATAGAGATCCCCTACAGTAAGCACGATTTGTATATCAAGGAAATGCCGCGGTAGTAGCCGAGGCTCGAATTTCCATATGCGATAACCCTGCTTCGTGCCATTCCGCCATGCAAACTCACCTTTGTCCGGAATATTTTTCGAGAAATAGTAAGTCGGAGCCATTGCAACCACTGGTATACTTTTACGGAAACGCTGTAAACCGTCCATGGGCGCTCTCATGCGACATCCATGTCGCACAAGGTTCCGTAAAAATATACCAATGATTGCCCTCTAATTGCGTTGCTAGATTTGCGGAGGTTATCTCTTTGGTGAGGCTATCTTGGGTGGAACGACTCAGGTGGCAAAAGTGGTCAAATTTTAATCCCTCCGTCCCGAATGGCACTGCCTTAAGCGTAACC
>CAZJEJ010000017.1:0-2935 GCA_964544945.1 uncultured Gammaproteobacteria bacterium
TTTCCATAATAGGCTGATAGAATCGTAATTATCGTGGGCAAAAAAAACCCACCTGATAAACAGGTGGGTCAAAGAAGTCAAAACCTTGAGGAGGAGGGGGTTTTAACTTGTAACCTACACAACAGAGCCACCATCTGGCTCTCTAAATTTACCAGCTCCGGCCCTGGAACCCGTACTAAAACATCTTCGTCTGCCCTACGTTCAGACATAGTGAAATAATAGGGGCTGAACTGTTACAATAACAGTTACAATTTTTCTTGTGTCTATACAATACAGTTGGGTAAAACCATGACAGTTTCGATACATTCTCACAGCGATTCCTTTAAATACGACCAGGTATCACGCTATATCAACGATCTGGTCGAAAAAGGTGAGTTAAAACCAGGAGACAAAGCACCTTCACTGCGTAAATTGAGCAAACAGCTCGGGGTTAGTATATCTACGGTCTCTCAGTCGTATTTGAGCCTCGAAGACCAGGGTATTTTAAACGCCAGGCCACAGTCGGGATTCTTCATCAACGCACTGGCAAACCAGATAAATAATATTCCTAAATCCGCTACCACCCTGGGTCAACCACGCAAGGTTCGATTCGGCGAACTGTTCGAAGAAATTTTTCTCAGCGCCAATAATCCACGCATTGTCCCGTTTGGTACCGCCAAACCTTCGATGGAATTCATGCCGGTTAAATCCCTTACCCGCACCACGCGCAGTATTATCAGCCGCCATCCTCAAAAGTGCATGGACTACTGTTTTCCACCCGGAGATCGCAAACTACGTGAGCAAATTGCTCACCAGTATGAACATACCAGTACGCGCGTATCACCCGACGATGTCATCATCACTTCGGGTGCTACGGAAGCTCTTTCGCTCAGCCTGCATGCCGTGGCGAAACGCGGCGACATTATTGCGGTTGAATCACCCACCTATTTTGCCGTATTACGCCTGATCGAAAAGATGGGCATGCTCGCGCTAGAGATCGATACGGACCCAGAAACGGGCATGGAACTGGAGTCCCTGGAAGACGCATTCGACACGATGGATATCAAGGCGGTGCTGGCATCGCCCAATATCAGCAACCCACTGGGCAGCCTAATGCCGGAAGATAAGAAACGCGAACTGGTCAACATGCTCGCCGAGCGAGATGTTCCGCTTATCGAAGATGACGTTTACGGCAGTGTATATTTTGGCGATAAACAGCCTCGGGCTGCCAAGGCTTACGACCTCAACAACATAGTGCTGAGCTGCTCTTCATTTTCGAAGTCACTCGCCCCTGGTTATCGCATTGGCTGGGTACTTGCCGGGCGCTATCGAAACAAGGTTCTGGAGTTAAAACAGGCGACTTTTTCAGCCACCTCTTCGATCAACCAGCTAGCCATGGCGGAATTTCTAAGCAGCGGTCAGTATGATCGCCACTTGGTACGATTGCGTAAAACCATGCGCGACCAGATAGAAAAAGGACGTTATATGATCGCGAAAAATTTTCCCGAGGGTACCTGCATCTCCAACCCCCAGGGTGGTAACGTGGTCTGGGTTGAAATGCCCCGAGGCTGTAACTGTATAGAAATATTCAATCGTGCACTGCAAAAAAACATCGGGGTCACGCCAGGGGTACTGTTTTCCGCCACGCGTCGATTTAAAAATTATCTGCGAATCAACTGTGGCTTTCCGTGGGATGAAACCAACGAGCGTGCTATTGAAACCCTGGGACAAATTATTTCTGAGGTACTAGAAGAATCTCGCACATAACCCCCCCCGGGGAAACAGAGTTAATCGTCATGACGGCTAGTTCGAGCGACTCCCCTACACCCGATCGGGCGATCGCATTGTTGCAATCCATCTTTGGATACGATCAGTTTCGCTTTCAGCAGGCGGCTATCGTACAAACCCTGATCGATGGGGGCGACGCATTGGTGTTAATGCCCACCGGTGGCGGCAAATCCGTATGTTTTCAGATTCCCGCGATGATTCACGATGGCGTCGGTATTGTCATATCACCGTTGATCGCATTGATGCAGGATCAGGTCGATGCACTTAATACCCTGGGTATCCGTGCCGCTTACATCAATTCGACCCAAACCAGCGCTATGCGCGCTATTGTCGAACAACAGTTGCTGAGCAACGAACTCGACCTGTTATACGTTTCACCCGAACGCCTGAATACACCTGGTTTTATCGCGTTGTTGAAGCGATCTCCTTTAGCCCTGTTTGCTATCGACGAAGCACACTGTGTGTCGCAATGGGGTCATGATTTTCGTCGCGACTATCTAGAGTTGCGACTACTGCACGAACAGTTCCCGCAGGTACCGCGCATCGCTTTGACGGCCACGGCAGACAAGCGCACACGCGAAGAGATTGTCGAACAACTGGGATTGCAGGATGCCCGGGTTTTCATCCATAGTTTTGATCGCGCCAATATTTTCTATCGCATCAGCGAAGGCCAGAATAATCGTGAGCGACTCTGGCGATTTATCCAGTCCAACCATGCCACGGATGCGGGTATTGTCTATTGCCTGTCGCGCAAACGAGTTGAAGCGGTAGCCGACTGGCTGTGCCAGAAAGGCCGTACCGCACTGCCCTACCACGCCGGCCTGGACGCCGTTACACGGGCAGAGCACCAGCAACGATTCCTGGTCGAGGAGGGTGTAATCATCGTCGCCACGATTGCGTTTGGCATGGGAATCGATAAACCCGATGTGCGTTTTGTCGCACACCTGAACATGCCGAAAACAATCGAAGCCTACTACCAGGAAACCGGCCGCGCCGGGCGCGATGGCCGGCCTGCCAACGCCTGGCTCGCCTATGGTATGCAGGACGTGATCAATTTACGCCAGATGCACCAGCAAAGCGACGCGAACGAAGCCTTCAAACGACACCAGCATAGCAAGCTCGAATCGATGCTTGGACTGTGCGAACAGGTCAATTGTCGGCGCCAGAC
>CAZJEJ010000017.1:3035-20366 GCA_964544945.1 uncultured Gammaproteobacteria bacterium
ACCGAATTATCGGCAAACCAGTGGCGCAGCCTGTTTCGACAACTGCTGGTGTATGACTACCTTGAAAGCGATAGCGATCAATACGGTGGCATGCGCCTGACGCAGCGCGCCAAACCCTTGCTCAGTGGCGGCGAAAGCCTGATGTTGCGTGAGGTGTCACGGACCACACAGAAATCGGTGGGGCGTTCGGTTAAACCCTCTCTCGAATCGGCCGACCAACCTCTGTTCGATGCGCTGCGTGCGTTGCGAAAATCACTTGCTGACGAACGCGGGGTGCCACCCTATGTGATATTCCACGACAAAACCCTGTACGAAATGATCGCATCGCTACCGACAAATTTGTCAGAAATGGCGGATATCAGCGGTGTCGGCGAGCAAAAACTGGAACGCTTCGGCGAATCCTTTCTGTCGGTAATTCGAGACCATCAGGTACAACGCAAGAATTAGTGGACCTCAGAGCGAGTCCCCCGGGGAATCACTGGCGACACGCTGCCGCTGGGGCTATCCACGAATGGCTTCAACTTCCTCGCTCAGCACAAGCCAGTCTTCTTCGTGTTTCTGTAAATCCCGCGCGACCTCTGCCTGCTCGAACAACCTGCTAGTTAACAACTCTTTCTGTGCCTGTTGATAAATTGAAGCCTCGGCTAGCTGTGTTTCCAGATCACGCTTACGCCTGGTCAGCTTTTCGATTTTGTTTTCGAGTTGTTTGAGTTTCTTCATCTGCGGCTTCAACAAGCGCCGCAAGCTTGCCTCGTCCTGTTTTCGTGCTGGGCGTGAAGCAGATGCACCGTCGCGGGGTTTATGCCCGTCTGGCTGGCCTGCCTTACGCCTGGCTAACCAGCGTGGATAGGCGTCGATATCGTCGTCGAAGCGTTGGATTTTACCGTTGTCGACCAGCCACAGGTCATCGCAGACGGTGCGTAACAGATGTCGATCGTGTGAAACCAGTATCACGCTGCCCTCAAAGGTTTGTAATGCCTGATTCAAGGCCAGTCTCATATCGATATCGAGATGGTTGGTCGGCTCGTCCAGCAGGATCAAATTAGGACGTTTCCAAATTATCAGGGCTAGCACCAGGCGTGATTTTTCACCACCAGAAAATGTTCCTACCGGCTGCAATACCTTGTCACCGCGAAAATTGAAGCCACCCAGGTAAGTTCTTATCTGACGTTCGCTGAGGCCATCGTCGAGGCGCTGCAAAATCAGTAGCGCACTCGCGTCCAGATCGAGTTGCTCGACCTGATGCTGGGCAAAATAACCAATTTCCAGATCTCTGGATTTATCTGCCTGCCCTCTCCACGCCTGTAGTTCACCGGCGAGTAATTTGATAAAGGTAGATTTACCAGCCCCGTTAAGTCCAAGCAATCCGATCCGTTCACCGGGTATCATTGAAAAATTGATATCGTCTAGCACCGTCGTATCGCCATAGCCTACCGCCACCCGGTCGAGACGAAAAAAAGACGTGGGCAGGGCACGTGGCGGTTTGAATTGAAATTGAAATGGCGAATCGACGTGTGCCGGGGCGATCAACTCCATTTTTTCCAGCGCCTTGATCCGGCTTTGTGCCTGACGCGCCTTGGTTGCTTTGGCCCTGAATCGATTGACGAAGCTCTGCATATGCGCAATCGATTTTTGTTGACGCGTATAGTTGGCCTGTTGTTGCGCCAACCGTTCGGCCCGGCGCTTTTCGAACGCCGAGTAATTTCCCCGGTACAACTCGATCCCCTGTTGCTCGACATGCGCGATATGATCGACCACCGCATCGAGAAACTCGCGGTCGTGCGATATCAGCAAAAGGGTTCCTGTATAGCGTCTTAACCATTGCTCGAACCAGATCACCGCATCGAGATCAAGGTGATTGGTTGGCTCATCGAGTAGCAACAGGTCGGACCTGCACATGAGTGCCCGCGCCAGGTTCAGGCGCATCAACCAGCCCCCAGAAAATTGATCGAGCGAATTTTCGATAACAGCGTCTACAAAGCCCAGGCCCGCAAGCAGTTTTGCCGCCCTGGCATAGACATGGTAACCGTCAATCTGTTCAAGTCGTTCGTGACAGGCACCTATTTGCCCCGCATGATGCTCACGCTCGGCCTCGGCAAGTTTAGCCTGAATTTGGCGCAATTCTCTATCTCCATCGATCACGTAGTCGATCGCGGCCTGATTACTTAGTCGGGTTTCCTGCTCGACAACCGCTATCACCCAGTCAGCCGGTTTCGAAAAATCGCCCAGATCACTCGATAGCTCGCCCTGTATCAGGCCAAACAAGGACGATTTGCCAATCCCGTTAGCACCCGTCAACCCCACTTTCTGGCCAGCATGCACCGTGAAAGAGACCTGTTGAAACAACAGGTTTGCTCCTCTGCGCAATGCGAGATTGGTAAACTTCAACATAAACTTAATGCCCTGTGATCTTCATCATGGCTTAGATACCGTCATAAAGTGAAACGAACGAATGCGTAATTTTAATCTGTTGAACGACAAAATACGCTAACATAGTGCATTAACCGGGGAAATTTTAGCGCATGAATATAGAAAAATACTACCATCTCGAACACTCGAAACTATCATTTACCCGCCTACAGGCGAGTAATTTTGCCAAGGCGGTGGCCGGTGACTTCAACCCGATTCATGATCCTGACTCCAAACGCTTCTGCGTTCCAGGTGATCTGCTGTTTGCGGCGATTATCAATCACTATGGACTGCGACAGGTTATGGGCATTTCATTTTCCGGCATGGTCGATGATGAGGTAACACTCTATCTGCCCGAGGTAAAAGCGCGCGAGATTTCTATCTACGATAAAAAAGATAAAAAATACCTCGACATTTCTACCAACGGTAAACTCAGCAAGGATGAGAAGCTGATCGATTCACTAATACGCAGCTATGTCGAATTTTCAGGCCACAGCTTTCCTGATTTGCTAATACCCTTACTGAAACAAAACAATGTGATGATAAACACCGAACGCCCACTGATCATATACGATCATATGCGTATTGCACTCGACACACTGGATGTAGATGAGATAGCACTAAAATTTACCAACAGTGAATTCCGCATTTATGGTAAGCGTGGAGATGTGGCTCTCAACTTCAATTTTACCAGTAACGGCGAGATCATCGGCAAAGGGCAAAAGAAGATGGTACTGAGTGGCTTGCGCGAGTACCAGCAGGAAAAAATTGACCTACTGGTAAAATGGTACAATGAGCGTAAAAGGAAGTATGGTGACTCGGTGACGCATTAATACTCTCTCGCAAAGGCCAGGTACCCGCCTTCGTTAGCACCGGTGGTTAACTGGAAACGAACATAGGCGGTGGAATCGAGAAAATAGTCGAATCGAATTCCAGAACTAAGCTCGTCGACCGAATCAAATACTTCTATTCCACCGCTATCGCTAATATCGCCGTCGACTTTACGATAGCTAACGAATGGCATAAAACGAACCGATTGCCAACGACTACTGAAGCCCAACTCTGCCCGGGTTTCAAACCATTCTATTTCGTTCCGATCGATAGTATTCGATTCACGACCAATATTGATTCGATAAGACAGTCGCCCATGGACAGAAAAATTATCACTCAACATCAGTGGCAAGCGCAGATAGAGTCCAAACAAGTCAGCATCGAATTTTTGCGTGTTGGCCGGCAATATTTTATCCCTGATGCGTATTCTCGATTGCCCGATACTCAAGCCGATTCTCAGGGCCGAGGTGGTTTTCTCCTCCAGATCGAAACTCCATCGGTTAATATCGGTGGTGCGCTCTACTGTTTGAAATTCCCAGCTTGCCGAATAATCTTCGATATTCACCGATATGCCGCTCAATTCCGCCCCCGCTGGCGTACTGACAAAAACGGGAACTAAAACTCCAACCAGGACTATGAGTTTTGGGAAGAAACGCCTGCTATGAATTAAACGCACTTATCTCTCTGTTTTATCTATGGAATAACAGGCTTTTCTAACCTGAATCCTAATTTATCAAGCTGTTGTCGGTCGCTAATTTCTTCACAGGTGGCGTTTATCCATTCGCTGACTTCTCCGATTATTTCGCCAGCATTTCTTGATTCAGGGTTAATCGGCCGACCAATCACGACACGGATTGTACCTGGCCATTTGATCCAGCTATGCCGCGGCCAGAATTCTCCGGCATTATGCGCGATCGGTAGTACAGCATATCCGGTCTTTTCGGATACGATTGCGCCACCCATCTTGAACGGTTTTTGCTGCATCGGCTGGACGCGCGTTCCTTCTGGAAATAACATTAATATGCGCCCCCGATCCATGTGTCGTTTACTTTCCACAATTAGTTGAGCAATTGCCTTGTGCCCGGTACCTCGATCTAACGCGATTGCATTCAACGCGCTCAGGGCCCAGCCAAACAGTGGAATCCAGGTAAGCTCTCGTTTTACCACCCACACCATTGGGTCAAAAAATTTCTGCAGGGCGATCGTTTCCCAGGTCGAGCTGTGCTTGCTCATGACTATAAATCCGTGTTCGGGAATATTATCCAGCCCTTCGATCTGATATTTCAGTCCGCACAAAATACGCAGCAAGGCTAGCGTATATCCGATCCATAATTTGACCAGGGAAATACGCGCGACCAGGGGCGCAAAAAAAAGTAATGAAATCACCATCGCAACTATCAGGGTAACCGGTAAAAATCCGATCCAGAACAGGGTCGAGCGAATGGATAACCAGAACCGGTAAGGTGCGCTAACTTGCATTTTTCTTCAGCGTATCACGCACAAAATGTGCGAGATCATCATAAAGTGGCACGTCGATAGCTTCTGGGTAATGGTGCATCACGTGTTCCCCATTGCCGGTTCTTACCAGCACGGGCAAAGCACTCGCCATTTTGGCGGCCTGTATATCAGAAATACTATCCCCCACAAAAGGCGTCGTCGACAGGTCTATATCAAATTGGTGCGCTATCTGCATTAACAGGCCGGGTTTGGGCTTACGGCACACGCAGTTTGCTTCGGGACCATGGGGGCAGTAAAAAATACCATCGACGCTTACCCCACGTACGGCAAGCATTCGTTCCATCTTATGGTGTATCTGCTGCAATGTTTCTACACTATACAAACCTCGCGCCAACCCTGACTGGTTACTCGCGATGGTAACCAGATACCCGGCTTTTTTTAGTCGGGAGATAGCCTCCAGGCTTCCGGATATGGGTATCCAGTCGTCGGGCGATTTAATATAGTCATCAGAATCCTGATTGATTACTCCATCTCGATCAACGATGACCATTCGGGACATTTAGAACTCCTCGAAAGAAAAAACCACTAAACAGGTTCACGACTGAATTCGCGAAAAATCAGCCACAGAGCGAAAGCATCGCATTAACCGGTCTAGCAGTGCAAGTCTGTTATTTTTAACCGACTCGTCTTCTACCATCACCATCACTTCGTCGAAGAACCGATCGACTGCCGGTCGCAAGCTCGCCAGTTGATTCAGACCATCAAGATATAGACCTTCTGCAAACAGCCGTTCAGCATCAATTTGTAAATCACATAGCTGTTGGTACAGGTTTTTTTCTGCCGCCAGTTCCAACTTCGACGCGTCAACGTCAAGCCCCGTGGATAGCTCATTTTTCTTCAGCATATTTGCGATACGTTTATTCGCCGCCGCTAGTGCTATCGCTGCTTCATTACTCTGGAACTGATGCAGGGCCTGTACCTTGCGATCACAGTCGTATAAGAGGGTTGGACGACTATAGATCACCGCATCGACGATATCGAAACCGATACCCTGGTCCTGGTAATAAGCCTTCAACCGGTCGAAGATGTAGTCGATCACCTCTTCGACCACGGAACCAGCATCGATAGTCTGTCTGAGTCTGTCAACAGCTTTGTCGCACAACCAGTTCAGATCCAGCGGTAGAGATTTTTCGATCAGAATTCGCACGATACCGAGCGCTGCCCGTCGTAACGCAAACGGATCCTTCACACCGCTGGGTTTTTGTCCAATGGCAAAAATTCCGAGCAAGCTATCCAGGCGATCAGCCAGCGCCAGGCATTGGGCTTCTTCCCCAGACGGTAGTTCGTCGCCCGCAAATCTTGGCCAGTAGTGTTGTTCAATCGCGTCGCTTACGGGTTCAGGCTCCTGGTCGTGGAGAGCATAATACCGGCCCATGACACCTTGTAACTTGGGAAATTCACCAACCATATCGCTCATCAAATCACACTTACACAATAGCGCCGCCCTGTTAACCAGTGTTTCATTTACGCCTAGCTGTTGTGCTATATCTACCGCCAGATCGCCAAGACGGTTAGTCTTGTCGCCGATGCTTCCTAATCGCTCCTGAAACACGACGGTGTTCAGCCGCGAGCGTAAACTGGCCAATGACTGCTTTCGGTCCTGCCGATAAAAAAACCTGGCATCGGAAAAACGCGGCCGAATCACTCGTTCGTTTCCGCGGGCGACTACTTCGGGTCTTTTACTGTCAATATTCGCGATCGCAATAAAATGGGGCAAAAGCCCGCCACCCTGATCGAATAGCGCAAAGTACTTTTGATTATCCTGCATCGTCATCACCAATGCCTGCTGCGGGACATCGAGAAACTCCGCATCGAATTCACCGCATATAGCAACTGGATACTCAACCAAAGCAGTCACTTCATCGAGCAGTGCCTCGTCGATCCGTGCGCTGCCGCCCAGACGTGCAGCATGGTGTTCGACCTGTGACCGGATGGTTGATTTCCGGTCTTCAAAACTCGCTACCACCATGCCTTTGGAGCGCAGCAGCGCCTCGTATTTACCAGCATCGGTTATCTCAATTTCACCCGGTGCATGAAAACGATGGCCATGGCTTATACACCGGGAGGATACGCCGAGAATCTCACCCTCGACCAGTTCAGACCCTGTCATCAATACCAGCCACTTTAGCGGCCGTACAAATTCTTCGGTGCCATCTCCCCAGCGCATACGCCTGGCTATGGGTAGTTTCGCCAGTACCTCCGCAACCAGTTGAGGCAGTACTGTGGCCAGGCTACTGCCCCCTTCAACTTTCTCGAAATACAACCAGGTGCCTTTTTCGGTTTCGCGTTGCACCAGCTGATCCACGTTAACGCCGCAGGAGCTGGCGAACCCCTGTGCAGCCCTGGACGGATTTCCATCAGCATCGAAGGCGGCCTGAAGGGCTGGGCCACGCTTCTCAATTGAGCGCTCGGCCTGCTGTATCGGTACCTCGTGCAGCAGTAGTGCGAGTCGTCGAGGAGTCGCAAAGACCTGCACCGAGGCTGGCGGCAAACCAGTATTTTCCAGTGCCTTCTGTACCAGGTCTGCGAAGGCATGCGACAATGATTTTAGTGATTTGGGTGGGAGTTCTTCGGTACCCAGCTCGATCAAACAAGAATTGGTCGGTCTGTTCATTTGCCTGCCTGCTTCGACAGCAACGGGAATCCGAGCGCTTCGCGTGACTCAAAATAAGCCTGCGCGACGGCCCGTGATAGAGACCTGACACGCAGAATATAGCGCTGGCGTTCAGTCACTGAAATGGCGTGGCGCGCATCCAGTAAATTGAAGGCATGCGATGCTTTCATGACCTGCTCGTAGGCCGGTAAAGGTAATCGATGTTCGATTAATGCCTGGCACTGCTTTTCACAAACTCCGAACCATTGAAATAACTCGTCGGTGTCGGCCAGTTCGAAATTGTATTTGGACTGCTCCACCTCGTTCTGATGGTAAATATCACCGTAGGTTACAACACCCTGTGACCCGTTAGTCCAAATCAGATCGTAAATACTGTCCACCCCCTGCAAGTACATCGCCAGGCGTTCAATCCCGTAAGTGATTTCGCCCGAAACCGGATGGCATTCTAACCCACCCACCTGCTGAAAGTAGGTGAACTGGGTGACTTCCATGCCATTGAGCCACACTTCCCAACCAAGGCCCCACGCACCTAAGGTCGGTGACTCCCAGTCATCCTCGACGAAACGGATATCGTGCACCAGGGTATCGAATCCCAGTTTTTGCAGTGACCCAAGATACAGTTCCTGAAAATTATCGGGTGATGGTTTGAGCAATACCTGGAACTGGAAATAGTGTTGCAAGCGGTTGGGATTGTCGCCATAGCGTCCATCGGTCGGTCGGCGGCTCGGCTGTACATAAGCGCAACGCCAGGGCTCTGGGCCTATCGCACGCAAAAAAGTCGCCGGATGAAAGGTGCCAGCACCGACTTCCATATCCAGCGGTTGCATCACCACACAACCCTGTTCAGACCAGTAATTCTGCAGGGTTTGAATGATAGCCTGAAAGGTACTGGAATTGGTCGCGGATTGATCGCTCATCTAATGAATACAGGAAAAAATTCGCGTGATTATAACTAACTGCTCCTGATTCCACATGCATTTTAGCGAGAATTTAATCTGGCGCTATGTACAGTTGTGTTCTCCGTGTAAGTAGGTAATGATGCGGAATTCATTATTTTCTGCTGGATTCTATGCTCTTTCATTTCAAGCAATGGCTAACCTGCCTGAAGCATTACATCTTAATGTGCCTGTTTGTTTCCGGCCCCGAACGTTTACCCCACAGCTTTCACTGTATCCTGTTTAGCCTGCTGGCCTATTTCCTGCTGGGGTTTTCACTGGTTGATGGTCAGCGTAGTTACGCGATAGTTTTCGTGCAGATTGTGCTGGAGCTGGGGCTCCTGGCTCTGATTACACGCATTATTCTGAATTGGAAGAAAAAACAATCTCGATTCCATCAAGCCTTTTCTGCGCTCATTGGTGTGAACCTGGTCATCAGTGCCATCAGTATCCCTGTATACCATATACTAACGCAACAAATCAGCGCGGGCGATGGAGCGAACCCCGCGGTTTTAAATGCAACCATGTTAATCGTATTTTGGAACCTGGCCGTGTTGTCTCTCATTTTTAAGCGATCCTTCGAAATCAATACCATTTTGTCAGCTACGATATCTTTCAATTATTTCCTGATATACCAGATTATTGTTATCTGGATTATCTAGAGACCGTCACCGGTATGAAAATCTATATTCTCGGTATCTGTGGTACTTTCATGGCGGGCATCGCACTAATCGCGCGGGAACTGGGTTTTGACGTAGAAGGGTCCGATGCCCGGGTCTACCCCCCGATGAGTATCCAGCTGAGCGATGCCGGAATCGCGCTGCACGAAGGCTTTCAAGCTGAGAGTCTGCCCGAGGATACCGACGTTTTTATCATCGGCAATGCTATCACTCGCGGCAACCCCCAGTTTGAATATATTCTGAACCAGAATTTACGCTATATTTCGGGACCACAGTGGCTTTACGAACATGTTCTCAAGGACCGCTGGGTTCTCGCAGTAGCCGGCACCCACGGAAAAACCACAGTCAGCAGTATGCTAGCCTGGATTCTACACCAGGGTGGATTGGATGCAGGTTACCTGATCGGAGGCATGAGCCAGAATTTTTCCCGCTCGGCACACCTTGGAGTTGAACCGTTTTTCGTCATTGAGGCCGACGAATATGACACGGCATTATTCGATAAGCGCTCGAAATTTATTCACTATCACCCGCGCACGCTGGTGTTAAATAACCTCGAATTCGACCATGCGGATATATTCGAAGACCTGGCAGCCATTAAACGCCAGTTTCACCACCTGGTACGTACACTGCCTGGCCACGGACTAATCATTCACAATAGTGACGATACAAACCTCGACGACGTATTGGCCGAAGGCTGCTGGAGTGAATGCCTGAATTTCGCATCCAGACAGGATTCTGCCGACTTTAAACTCGATGTGAACGATAATCTTTACGATCGCAAAATAAAAAAGACCTACCACCTTGAGTTAGCCCAACCCGGCACGTTCAACGCGATGAATGCCGTCGCTGCAGCCCTGGCGGCCAGGCATGCAGGCGTACCACTGCAAACCTCAGTCGAGGCGCTACGACAGTTCGATGGTGTCAGGAGACGGCAGGAAGTCATCGCGGAAATTGATGGTATACGTATAATTGACGACTTCGCTCACCATCCCACGGCGATCGAGCTCACTTTGAAGGCGCTCAAACCGGGCACTTCTGGCAGACTGTTTTCGGTCATTGAGTTACGCTCCAATACGATGAAAATGGGCGTCCTTGCGGATCGTATCGAACGCTCGATAGCCGACGCCGACGTGGTATTAATGTGCGATAGCAAGGATCTTGAATGGGATATTCATGCGATGGCAGAAAAGGCGTCTACTCGGGTATTGATTAAAAAAAATGTCGCCCAGATAATTGAACAGCTGGTGCAAGATTGCCTAAAAGGTGATCAAATAGTTATCATGAGCAATGGAGGCTTCGAAAATATACACCAACGGTTGATTCAGGCAATGCAGTCCAGAATTTAGTATGAAAAAGAAATCTCATCGTCCAGCCAAGATAGCCAAATACGAAATCAAGCGCCGCATTGGTCGTGGCTCTATGGGTGTTGTGTACGAAGCCTACGATCCTTTTGTACAGCGCACAGTCGCGATCAAAGTAGCGCATTCACAGGAAGACCTGAATCCCGTGGTAAAACAAAAGATGCGCGAGGGATTTTTCTCTGAAGTTTATAGCGCGGGTAGAATGCACCATCCGTCCGTAGTCGGGGTTTACGACGCCGGGCAGGAAGACGCCTATAATTATATCGTCATGGAATTCGTCGATGGTGTGACCCTGCAGGAGTATGTTACCGGGAAAAAATCCCTGACGCCTAACCAGATCGTCGACGTAATTTATCAATGCGCCAAGGGCCTTGATTACGTGCACCGCCAGGGTGTCATTCACCGTGACCTCAAACCCGGAAACATCATGCTCAGCAATGAAGGCGAAGTGAAAATCATGGACTTTAGCATTGCCCACATAGATATGGGTTGGGACAACCCGGAATCCGAGGTACAGGGCTCGCCAATGTATATGCCACCAGAACAGTTATCCGAAGAAAAACGCCTGGTGGAACAGTCCGATATTTACTCACTGGGTGCGGTCATGTATGCGCTACTGGCAAGAAAAACACCCTTCAAGGCGGGCAACCTTGAATCACTCATATACAAAATCTGTAATCTGGATCCCGAACCCCTGGCCGATGTAAACGCCGATATCCCTGAACATGTCATCGATATTGTCGGCAAAGCGATGCAAAGAATTATTTACGATCGATACGAAACAGCAAAGCAACTCGCCGATGACCTGAGCAGTTCTTTTGGCCGTTTACGCAAGATCGGTGAGCGCATCGATATACAGGAACAAAAGAGTATCTTGCATTTTCTTCACTTTTTTAAGGATTTCAACAACGAACAGATTTCTGAAGTAGTCAGTGCGAGTGAATGGCAAGAGTTCAATCAGGGAGACGTCATCCTCAGCGAGGGCGAGAAGAAAACATCTTTTTACATCATTGCCAGGGGCGGTGTCGATGTATACAAAAAGAATCGGATTATAGGTAGCTTGAAACAGGGTGATTGCTTTGGTGAAATAGCTTTTATCACCAGGCGACCGCGAGCAGCCACCATCGTCGCTCGCACCAAAGTATTGCTGATGAGTGTGAGTACCGCCCTTATGGAACATGCATCCAAAGAAACCCAGCTACAGTACTATCGAATTTTTCTCGAAAATCTGGTCTCCAGGTTATCTCAAACAACCGAAAAACTGATAGATACAAACAGAATTATACCCAAATTATGAGCATTGAAACTCTGACCCTGGCCATGACTGGCGCCTCCGGTGCCCCTTATACCCTGCGCCTGATGCAACTTTGCCTACAGGCTAAGGTCCACGTTCAGTTCATCTGCTCACAACCAGGTCAAATTGTGATGGGTATGGAGTCGGCTCTGAAGCTCACGGGCAATGCTCAAAAAATGCAGCAGCAACTGGTCGGTTACTTTGATACCAGCTCTTCCCAGATCAGCGTGTATTCGAAAGATCAGTGGACTTCTCCCGTTGCAAGCGGTTCGTCGGTATCCGATGCGATGGTAGTCTGCCCCTGCACCATGGGCTCGCTCGCCGCGATTGCTTGCGGAACAAGCGATAATCTTATCCATCGCGCCGCCGATGTAATTATCAAGGAGCGGAAAAGGTTGATTCTGGTACCACGCGAAACGCCATTTTCCAGTATCCACCTGGAGAATATGCTTAAACTATCCAATCTTGGCGTAGTGATACTACCCCCCAATCCTGGTTTTTATCAGGGCGTAAACAAACCCGGTGATCTCGTTGACTACGTGGTTGCGCGAATTCTCGATCAGCTAGGTATCGAAAACGATATCTCACCTCGCTGGGGAAGCTCTAAATAATGGTAACAGGCGCTCATGTCTGAATTGCCACTGTTCCCGCTCAAGACTGTATTATTGCCTTCGAACAAACTGACCTTAAAAATCTTCGAACCGCGATATCTCGACATGATTGCCGGGTGTATGCGCGAGGACTCAAAATTTGGCGTCGTATTAATCTACAGGGGCGAAGAAATCCTTAGCGATACTGACATTTACTCGGTTGGCACCACGGTTACGATAAGCGACTGGGAAAATCGTGCCGATGGGTTGCTCAGCATTACCGCTCTGGGAATCGAGCGATTCGAAATCAAATCCACGCGCACCCAGTCCGACGGGCTGACCATTGCCGAGATTGAGCTCCTTAAGGATAATGAAACCAGTGAAATACCCGAGCAATATACCTACATGCGAGAATTACTCCAGCACATCAGCGCACAGGGAGGCAATATCCCGAATGAAAACCAGGCTTTTTCCGAAATACTTTACCAGTTGATTTATTGGCTACCGCTCGAATCGAACTTAAAACAACGCCTGCTTGAAATTGCTGACTGCAGCGAACGCGCCGCCATCTTGCACGCCGAGCTAATTCGCCTGGGCGTCATTCAATATGTCAAACCAGATCTAAAGCCTGACTGAACCGACCATATAGTCAGTCACAGGGTTCCAATCGGTAAAGCCTGCGACTAAACTAGGAGTTGTTATCAAACCTCCAGGAGCCACCCCGATGAAAAAGCTGATTTTAGCAGCCACTATTCTTTTACTTGCTCCGAATTTGCAGGCAGCCGAACTGGCTGGAGTTTTTGTTAAGGATCAGGTAACCGCCGAGAATGGCCAAACACTGGTACTCAACGGTATGGGTTTGCGGGAAAAATTATGGATCGACGTTTATGTCGGTTCTTTATACCTCGCTAACAAATCTGATAATGTCACCGAAATCCTGTCTGCTCCACAGGCCATGCGAATCCAAATGGACTTTATCTACAAAGAAGTCGCAAAGAAAAAACTGCTCAAAGCCTGGCGTGAGGGATTTGAAAAAAATCAGAGCAAGGCAACGCTGGACAAGCTTAGGGATCGGATCGGTCAATTCTATGGCTATTTTGATCAAAACGTTGTCGCCAAAGATCAGTATATTCTCGACTATATTCCCGGAAAAGGTACTACCGTGACCAAGAACGATACCGTGCTCGGGATAATCCCCGGAGAGGATTTTAAGAATGCACTCATGGAAATATGGCTCGGCAATTTCCCGGCAGACAAAAAACTAAAACTTGGTATGCTCGGCCTAAAATAAAAATAATGAATATTGGTCGAATTCGACCCTACAAATCAATCAAAAATCAATGGGGGTAAAACCCCATTGATTTTATAGCGCAGCGAACGCGCGCGCGGTGCATTCAATCGTTTGCTCGATCTCGGCTTCGCCGTGTGCCGCGCTCACAAATCCGGTTTCGAACGCCGAAGGAGCGAGATAAACCCCTTGCTGTAGCATCGCATGGAAAAATTGCTTAAACCGCTCGACATCGCAACCAACCACTTCGTCGAAACAGGTCACCGCAGGCGCATCGGTAAAAAACAGGCCAAACATTGCACCCACCCGGTTAGCGCACATCGGGATATTGCTGAGTTTAGCCGCCGCGAGTATGCCATCTACCAGTGACTGAGTTTTTTCCGCCAGGCTCTCGTAAAACCCTTCCCGCGAAATGATTTCGAGATTTTTCAAGCCGGCTGCCATCGCCACCGGATTGCCGGCCAGGGTGCCAGCCTGATAGACAGGACCAGTGGGAGCGATGTGATCCATGATTTCGCGCCTGCCGCCAAATGCCCCGACCGGCATACCACCACCGATTACCTTGCCGAGCGTGGTCAAATCTGGACTGATATCGTATAGACCCTGTGCCCCGGTCAAACCGACGCGAAACCCTGTCATCACTTCGTCGAAAATCAGTACCGCCGAAGAGGCGTCGCAACACTCTCGCAGGGTTTGAAGAAAACCTTCGCGCGGAGGAACACAGTTCATGTTACCGGCTACCGGCTCGACGATCACACAGGCGATTTGGCCCCCTATTTCAGCGAATACCTGCCGTACCTGTTCGCTGTTATTGTACTCAAGCGTGATGGTATATTGCGCGATCGCCTCCGGTACCCCCGGAGAATTGGGTACTCCCAGCGTCAGTGCCCCGGATCCTGCCTTGACCAACAGTGCATCTGCATGCCCATGGTAACAACCCTCGAATTTGATGATCTTATCGCGTGAGGTATAACCGCGTGCCAGCCGGATCGCACTCATGGTTGCCTCGGTGCCCGAGCAAGTCATACGAACCATGTCTATATTTGGCATCACTTCGCAGATTTTTTCGGCGAGCTCTACTTCCAGTTCGGTTGGGGTCCCAAAGCTGAGCCCTTTTTGCGCGGCTTCGCATACCGCCTGAATAATTTCCGGGTTAGCATGACCACAGATCATCGGTCCCCAGGAACCTACGTAATCGATATAAGAATTTCCATCCACATCGATCAGGCAGGCACCCTCAGCACGATCAATAAATATCGGGGTGCCACCCACACCGTTGAAAGCGCGTACCGGGGAATTGACCCCACCGGGTATCACCTGTATCGCCCGGTCAAACAAAGATTTGGATTGTGACATGGTTGTTCCTGCCAAAGGCTATATTACTAAAGGGTTAAGTGCGACACGTCGGGCATCCGCCAATATCAAAGGCCATTACCACGCTAATCGCGTCATGGTTAGAAAAGCGCGCAGTATAACGGCATTAAAAGCCGGGTCAATTGTGCTATAAAAGTATCGTCTAGTTACCATCGGTATCGACGCGCGGCATAAATAATTAGCAATAAAACCGGGATCCCCATCAGTGCAGTCAGGAGAAAGAACACGGGATAACCAATCGAATCGACCATAGAGCCCGAGTAGCCGCCTATCACTTTCGGCAGCAAAGTCATCAGCGAAGAAAAGATCGCATATTGCGTCGCGGTAAATGAAATACTGGTCAGGCTCGAAAGAAACGCAATAAAAGCGGCACTCGCGAGTCCTGCAGATAGATTGTCTGCCGAAATCACGATATAAAGCCACAACATATCGTGCCCAACCGACGCCAGTAGCATGAACAGGAGATTCGTCGCGGCCGACAATATCGCACCCAGAAATAGTATGTGTATCACCCCGAAACGCACCGATAATAGACCACCGGCAAACCCGCCAACGATAGTCATCAGCAAGCCATAGGTTTTGACTACCGAAGCAATCTCTATCTTGGTAAATCCAAGATCCTGGTAAAATACATTGGCAATCACCCCGAGAACTATGTCCGATATTCGATACAGCCCGATCAAGGCCAGCAATATCCAGGCCAGGGACAAACCATAACGCCTGAAAAAATCTCGCACCGGCATCAGGTAGCTGCGGTTTATCATTTCGTAATGCACGAATTCGACCTTAACCAGGACGAATGCGAGAATTCCGCTCACCGCTATCGAAAATACCAGGCGTAGACTCTCGACCAGAAATCCTGCCAGGTAACGATTGGCAAATAATTCGGTCAATATGGAATTGGTCGATCGAGCTGCATCGCCAAGGAGGTAAAAACTGGCAATAAACCCGGCAGCCACCGCCACAAACAACAGCATGAATCGGACATATTCGCGGCTGCTATCGATAAATCGACTACTAGCATTAGTCTCGGGTTCGTCTATGATCAGTGTTGTCACGATGCCAACCAGCATTGCTGCAGCCATGAGCCAGTAGCTATATTGCCAGGCCTGGTAATTATAGGCATCGCTGGTCGACCCGAAACTGGCAGCCAGGTACAACGAACCCGCACCCGCCACGAGCATACCGATTCGATATCCAGCGATGTAGGTAGCCGACAGAAGCGCCTGCAGTTCGGTTTCGGCCGATTCAATCCGATAAGCGTCGATGACAATATCTTGAGTCGCCGACGAAAACCCAAGCATCACCGCGGCCAGTGCCATCAAGGTTAGACTATAGTCGCTCGCCTGCGGATCGATAGAGGCCATCAATACGATCGCGGTTACAATAGCGACCTGCGCGACCAGCATCCATGCTCGCCGCCTGCCCAGCACCCGCGATAGCCAGGGCAGGGGCAATTGATCGACCAGCGGCGCCCACACGAACTTGAACGAATAGCCGAGCGCTGCCCAGCTAAAATAGGTTACCGCGGCACGCTCTACGCCCGCTTCACGTAGCCATAAACTCAATGAGGAAAAAATTAGTAGTATTGGAATTCCCGCCGAAAAACCAAGGAATAACATCGTTACTACTCGAGGATGGGTGAAATTACCCAGCGTGGTAAACCAACCCGGTTGTGGATCAATGTTGGTCATTAATGAGCGAGAGCAAAATCATAATCCATGATCAATGGCGCGTGATCCGAAAACCGCTCCCGTTTGTATATACTGGCAGAGCGAATACTTTTGATCAGACCGGGAGTGACGATTTGATAGTCGATGCGCCATCCAACATTCTTTGCCCACGATTGCCCACGATTAGACCACCAGGTATATTGCTCTGCGCGTTGGTCGACCGCGCGAAATGCATCGACAAAACCTACTCGATCGAATAGGTCGCTCAACCAGGCTCGTTCCTCGGGTAGAAACCCCGAATTTTGTTGATTAGAACGCCAGTTTTTCAAATCGATATTCTGGTGGGCAATATTCCAGTCACCACAAATAATAAACTCACGCCGTTTTCTGCGCAGGGCCTGCAGGTGCAGTAAAAAGCGCTCCATAAAGCGAAACTTCGAATCGAGGCGTGCCTGGTTTGATGAACCCGATGGTGCATAGAGTGAAATTACCGACAGGTTACGATAGCGATATTCGAGGTAACGCCCCTCATTGTCGAATTCAGATTCGCCAAACCCACGAATCACCTGCAACGGTTTGTGCAGGCTATAAATCGCGGTACCGCTATAACCTTTCTTTAGCGCATCGTAATAGGAACATACGTAAGATGCAGGGTGAAATACTGTATCCTGTAACTGGTCAATCTGCGCCCTGGTTTCCTGCACACACACAAAATCTGCACTCTGCTTAACCAACCAGTCAAAAAAACCTTTACGCGACGCAGC
>CAZJEJ010000017.1:20466-28250 GCA_964544945.1 uncultured Gammaproteobacteria bacterium
TTAATAATGCCGACAAGCACGATGAAAATTCGGCACAAATGCTCTATGATTATAATGATAAGGATTATTAGTGGCGTCGGAATGAACCAAATGAGGACATGAGACGTCAGGATTTTAAAGTCATTATAACGCTATGAACCATCGTTATTTCCAGATTCGGGCACCATTTCCACTCATGGCGCTTGCCATGGTATTGCTGGGGCTGTCGGCTGGCGCGGATGCCGCCAGGCTCTACAAGTGGGTCGATGACGATGGCAACATCTTCTATAGCGATCGAATACCCCCAAAGCAGGTCAGGAAAGCGAGTGAAACCCTGAACGCGCAGGGCATCGTGGTAAGTAGAACCGAAGCGGCCAAAACAGAAGAGGAATTGGCCATTGCCAGAAAAATTCAGGAAGAGCTGGAGGCCAAACTGGCTGCCGAAAAAAAGGCCAAGGAAAAGCAGTTTGCCAAAGATCAGGTCTTACTACTCACTTTTAGCTCCGAACAGGAAATGGATCTGGTCCAGGATAACCGACTCGATGTACTAGATTCTGTCATAGAACTGATCAAAAAAAGCATTATCGCTACCGAAGAAAAACTGGTTAGCCTGGGAAATATAGCCGAACGACAATACATCTCCAAGGGTCAGGAGATTCCCGGTGGACTCGCGCAAAATATTGAATTTTTTACCCGGAAAAAAAGTATGCGTAATCAACAGCTCAAACTCAAGGAGGCTGAGAAGAAAAAAATTAACCGGCAATACAAGATAGACCTTGCGCGCTACCGTTTTTTAAAAAAAGAGGACTATTAACCCGGTCAAAGCAATCCTTTTCTGAATAGAGCCCTCAGCTTCTGATTAACGTCCCTACCCCTGTATCGGTAAGCAATTCGAGCAATACCGAATGCCGGACTCGGCCATCAATGATATGACTGGTTTTAACCCCGGCCCTGACCGCTTTCAGTGCGCAGCTTACCTTGGGTAGCATGCCACCATGAATAATGCCCTTTTTTATCAGCTTATCCGTCGCTTCGGCATCAATCCCCGTCATCAACCGACCTTCGAGATCAAGCACACCTGGTGTATTGGTGAGTAATAACAGTTTTTCTGCACCCAATACCACCGCGAGTTCTCCAGCGACCAGATCGGCATTTATGTTATAGGAAGTACCATCCTTACCAACGCCTATCGGCGCAATGACGGGGATAAAATCACCATCATCAAGCATTTGCACCACCGAGGGGTCGATGCTTTCGACTTCACCCACCTGACCAAGATCAAGACTGTCGGATTCACCCGTGCCCAATTTCATTTTTCGCGCATTGATCAAACCACCGTCCTTTCCGGTCAAGCCGACCGCCCTGCCCCCATGCCTGCTGATCAACGACACGATCTGCTTATTTACCTGACCGCCTAACACCATCTCGACCACATCCATGGTTTCGTTGTCGGTGACACGCATACCTTCAATAAAACGGCTTTCCTTACCAATTTGTTCGAGTAATTTAGCAATTTGAGGGCCACCACCATGCACGATAACCGGATTCACACCAACCTGTTTTAATAATACGATATCCTGGGCGAAACTACTTTTTAGTGATTCGTCGACCATGGCGTTACCACCAAATTTAATCACCACGGTTCTTTGATCCAGAGCCTGAATGTACGGAAGCGCTTCAATTAGAATTTCGGCGACGCTACTCTTGTTGACTGTCATGTGATTAAACCTGTTTTATTGATAATTGCGCGCATGCGATCGATATTTAGCCATAAAACTTTCTGTTGCCATCATGATTTCCCCCTCTTACTCGAGGTAATGAGCCTGTCTGTCAAGCACCTAAGCTATACTCATTCGACGGTACTATATCGGTCTGCGAGCAAATCGATTAACTGTTTCGCGAGTTCTCGTTTTTGCTTGAGCGCCAATAATTGCCGCCCTTTCGGCCAAAGAACGATTATCTCGTTGGTATCGCTTTCAAAGCCACTGTGTTCACTTCCCACCTGGTTGGCAGCAATCATGTCAAGATTTTTTCGCGTCAGTTTTTCGCGCGCATGCTGTTCCACTTCTTCTGTTTCTGCCGCGAATCCGAGCGTAAAGGGTTTATTATCAAGCCGCGTAACCTGACTAACTATATCCGGATTGGGTACCAGCTCAAGATGCAGGTTGGAGCCACTTTTCTTGATTTTTTGAGTGGCCGGTTCTGCAACACGATAATCAGACACCGCCGCACAAGCGATAAAAATATCGGCCTCTGGTACGCGCTCGATGACTGCATCTCGCATTTCGAGCGCACTTGTCACGGACACGCACCTGACACTCGGCGGCGGTGATATGCCGACCGGACCACTAACCAGGGTAACCTCGGCGCCTGCTTCACTGGCTGCCTGAGCCAGCGCATAACCCATTTTACCCGAGCTTCGATTACTGATATAACGAACCGGGTCAATCGCTTCTCGGGTTGGTCCTGCGGTGATCAATACCCGCTTGCCCGTCAGCTTTCCCGGGGTAAAATAATCCACGATAAGTTTAAGTAAATCATCCGGTTCCACCATTCGACCCAGGCCGACGTCTCCGCAGGCCTGGTCACCCTCGGCCGGACCCCATATCTTTATACCCTGGCTGTGGAGTTCCCCGATATTCTCCAGCGTTGCGGCCTTGGCATACATTTGTTGGTTCATCGCGGGCGCTATGGCAACCGCTTGCCGACTCGCGAGACACAGGGTAAGCAACAAATTATCCGCAAAACCCTGTCTTAATTTAGCGATGAAATTGGCCGATGCCGGAGCAATTATGAGCAGATCTGCCCAGCGAGCGAGTTCGATATGATCCATCGCCGAATCGGCTTCGGCATCGAATATCTCGGTGTAAACCCGATGTCCACTAAGTGCCTGATAAGTCATCGGCTGGACGAACTCGCGCGCCGACGGTGTCATCACCACCCGGACTTCCGCACCCGCCTTAACCAGCAAGCGAATCAGCTCGGCCGACTTGTAAGCGGCAATGCCACCGGTCACACCTAGTAGAATATTTTTCTTGAGTGTTAATTCCATTTGTTCTATTTTAGCGGAAGTGGATACAACGTAAAGGATTACCAATGGCTATTACCGATTGGCCGAGTGAAGAGAGACCACGCGAAAAACTGTTACTCAAGGGCGCTGACGCGCTATCTGACGCCGAACTACTCGCGATTTTTCTACGTACCGGAATAAAGGGGGTATCAGCAGTAGAGTTGTCGCGCCAGCTCCTTAGCAGCTTTGGCTCACTACGCGGCTTACTCACGGCCTCACAGGAAAAATTCTGCAGCTACAAGGGACTGGGTAATGCTAAATATGCACAACTACAAGCCGTCCTGGAAATGGCTAATCGACACCTGTCGGAGACGCTAAAGCGAGGCGACTGCCTGACTAACCCCGCCGACACCGTGAGTTACCTTCGTTCCCGGTTACGTGACCACCCTTACGAAGTATTTGCCTGCCTGATGCTGGATAATCGCAATCGTGTCATCGCCTTTCGTGAAATGTTTCGTGGAACTATCGATGGTGCGAGTGTCTATCCACGCGAAGTAGTGAAGCAAGCCCTCGCCGACAATGCTGCGTGCGTAATTTTAGCCCATAACCACCCGTCCGGTATCTCAGAACCTAGCCAGGCTGATATCCACATAACCGAACGATTAAAAAAAGCCCTCGCGCTGGTCGATATTCGCGTGCTGGATCACGTGATTATCGGGGAGCAGGCGCTTTGTTTTTCCGAGAGAGGGTTGATATAAAAAAAGTATCGAATTTAAACTGAAGAGGTTTATTACTCGATATTTTGCACCTGCTCTCGCATTTGCTCGATCAACACTTTGAGATCTACCGACCACTGCGTGGTAAGACTATCCTGCGATTTCGATCCGAGCGTATTGGCTTCGCGATTCAGTTCCTGCATGAGGAAATCGAGGCGTCTGCCCACCGCCTCCTTACGCTTTAAAACTTTTCTAACTTCCGCAACATGTGTATCGATTCGGTCGAGCTCCTCATCCACATCGAGTTTCTGCGCCAGTATTGCCAGTTCCAGCTCGAGCCTTCCCTGATCTGCCTGCTCGCTCCATTGTTGCAACTTTTCCTTGAGGTTATTTTTCCACTTATCGTGCATCGCAATGACCATCTTCGGCCTATGCTCTCTAAGCTGTTGCACGATATCGCTTATCTGCTGGCAGCGTGAAGTAAGGAGTTTTCCTAATGCCCTGCCTTCAGATTCGCGGGTTTCAACCAGTTGCGCGAGTGCTTTTTCCAGGCTTTCAAGCGCCAGCGAGACCATTGGGGACATGTCCGTTTCGCTGCTAGCTATTACGCCCGGCCAGCCAAGAATGTCGGCTACCGATAACTTGCTACCCTCATGCACGATGTTTAATATCTGTTGCTCAATCTGGCACAGGTTTAATAAAATTTCCTTATTAACTGTAATGTCTGATACCTGCGCTTCATTCAGCTTATATCTTAGCCCGGCATCTACCTTACCCCGCTTCAGGTATTGCGAAATTAGTTTACGAATCTCGCCATCTAGCGATTTGAAATCATCTGGTAGTTTCAAGCCCAATTCGAGATAGCGATGATTGACCGAACGCAATTCCCAGGTAAGCGTCCCGATGTCGCAAGGTTCCTGCACGCGGGCAAATCCGGTCATGCTTTTTAACACGTTAGTAATCTCCTTAAGTTATCCAAGGCTGGATCATAGCTTATGGAAACTTCGATTTATACAGGGGAGCGAAACCAACGGATAATTATCTTTCAGCGCAGACGACAGGCGTAGCGATCAGTATAATCCCGATACTTTTCGAGGAGATCGATTTATGAGACCAAGCGCCAGGGCAGTGGACGAATTGAGGCCCATCACAATCACACGACATTACACCATGCATGCAGAAGGATCGGTGTTAATCGAATGCGGCGATACCCGCGTATTATGCAATGCTACGGTGGAAAATTCGGTTCCCGGGTTTTTGCGCGGCAAAGGCTGCGGATGGGTAACCGCCGAGTACGGGATGCTGCCTCGATCGACCGGCAGCCGTATGCGACGTGAAGCCAGTAGCGGCCGACAGGGCGGGCGTACCATGGAAATCCAACGATTGATCGGACGCGCGTTGCGCGCATCGCTCGATATGGATAAGCTCGGAGAGAGGACAATAACCATCGACTGTGACGTAATCCAGGCCGATGGCGGCACACGAACCGCATCGATTACCGGTGCCTGGGTGGCCCTGTCAGATGCGATTCAAACCCTGATCGACAGAGGCGATCTTAAATCGAACCCAATCCAATGCCAGATTGCCGCTATTTCGGTAGGGATTTATCAGGGCCAGTCTGTACTCGATCTCGACTATGCCGAAGATAGCCAGGCTCATACAGATATGAATATTGTGATGAACAGTAACGATGGCTTTATCGAGTTGCAGGGTACCGCCGAAGGCGCGTCATTTTCCGATCAGGAGCTAACCACCATGTTGCGCCTGGCTCACACCGGGATCCGGAAAATTTTCGAACTCCAGACTCAGGCTTGAGCCGCATATTGCACGAAAGCGATAACCACCTATGACCATTATCATTAAATTCAAACAGTATACGGCTCAAACATGAAAAAGCTGGTATTGGCTTCGGGCAACCAGGGCAAACTCAGGGAGTTGTCGAGCTTGCTCGAAACACTCGATTTCCAACTGTATCCACAGGCGGATTTCGGTGTACCCGAGGTTGCTGAAACCGGTACTACTTTTGTCGAAAACGCAATTATCAAGGCACGCAATGCGGCGCAGCATACGCGGCTTGCGGCGCTGGCTGACGACTCAGGTATCGTAGTCGACGCGTTGGACGGTGCCCCAGGTGTTTACAGTGCGCGTTTTGCGGGCGCTGACGCAACTGACGAATCCAATAATGCGCTACTGGTTGAAAAGCTGCGAGTTATCCCGGTCGAGCAACGCAGCGCAAGATACCATGCCGTGGTGGTTTATATGCGCCATGCGGACGACCCCTCGCCTATTATTTGCGAGGGGAGCTGGGAAGGCATGATTCAGCTCGAACCAAAGGGTAAAGGAGGCTTTGGTTACGATCCTTATTTTTACTTACCTGATCTGGGCTGCACCAGCGCCGAGCTAAGTGCGTTGGAAAAGAATAAAATTAGCCATCGTGGTCAGGCTCTACGGCAACTGCGCGAGCGTCTCGCCCGGTAAGTCCCATGCCTGGTAATCCACCTTTAGGTCTGTACATTCACCTGCCCTGGTGCGAGAAAAAATGTCCCTACTGCGATTTCAACTCGCACCAGATAGACCGGGTACCTGAAATCGACTATATCGACGCCTTGTTGAATGATCTGGTGCAAGACCTGCCGCTAATATGGGGGCGCTCGGTCGAAACCATATTTATCGGGGGTGGCACACCCTCACTTTTTTCTGGCGACGCGATCGATCGCCTGTTTTCCGGCTTGCGAGCGCTGTTAAAACTACAACCCAATGTAGAGGTAACCCTGGAGTCAAATCCGGGTAGCGCTGACATTGAACACTTTCGGGCCTATCACGAGTGCGGTGTTACTCGACTATCGATCGGCGCGCAGAGCTTCAACGACGAGCATTTAAAAAAACTGGGAAGGGTTCATGATTCAGACCTCGCCCGTCAGGCATATGACTCAGCACGAGAAGCAGGATTTGACAATATCAACCTCGATGTCATGTATGGCTTGCCGACGCAATCGGTACAACAGGCTCTAATCGATCTACAACAGGCCATCGATCTCAAGCCAGAACATATATCGCACTACCAGCTTACAATCGAACCTAACACGCTATTTTATCACCAGGCACCGTCGCAGATGCCCGACGACGACCTCGCCTGGGAACAGCAGCAGGCTTGTCAGGCTTTGCTAAAAAGCTCGAATTTTCACCAGTACGAAATATCGGCCTACGCCCGGGTAAACAAACAATGCCGACACAATTTAAATTACTGGCAGTTTGGTGACTATCTTGGCATTGGTGCGGGCGCGCACGGCAAAATCACGCTCGCTGGCGAGAATCGGGTCGTACGACGCATCCGACAGCGTCAGCCGCAGGCGTACCTGCGATCACAGGGAAGAAATTCGATAACCAGCGAATCAGAATTGAGCGCTTCAGATCTGGTATTTGAATTCATGCTCAACGCTTTACGCCTGACCGAAGGCTTCGAATCGAAGTTATTTTATGAAAATACTGGTTTGACGCTGAGCGAAGTCCTGCCAGTACTGCAAAAAGCGAGTGATCAGGGCTTGCTGCACTTCGACACCTGGCGCATCCGTCCCAGTGCACGGGGATTGCAGTACCTGAACGACTTGCAAGCGCTATTTCTAGACCTGGAAATCGGTAAAAAACAGTCTTTTTTCAGAAGTGAGGCTGAAATTACTCACAACTGAAATGAAGCGCTGTATTTTGTCAACCAAATTTCTCGAAAAACTACTTATTTATTATGGCATTTTGTAACTCATTGATTTAAAAGCAATTAAATAGATTGATCAAAAATTGACACATCTAAAGAAACCCCAGTGTTTATCGGGCTTTCAGCTTTAGTTCCCATGTTTATACACACAGTTATGCACAGGATTTGTGGATAACCTCAAAGGTGACAGTTGACTCAATGTTTTACGCAAAATTAATTACAAGTTACTTTAATAAAGTGCTCTAATTGATCATTAGACAGCTCTAATATGCGCACCGGCTTTAGAAAATTTTAAGGTTCCTCCCCTGATTGAATGTAGGGTCGAATTTATTCGACCATTAATTGTTGGCCGAATGAATTCGGCCCTACA
>CAZJEJ010000018.1:0-4034 GCA_964544945.1 uncultured Gammaproteobacteria bacterium
CCCAGTCGCGATAACGTATCCAGGTCAAAATTATCTGGATCATTAACTCGGTATAGGGCCAAATTGAAATCGTTGATATTCTGTCGTAAATTTGCGTGTTGGTCTGGATGAAATGGTTCGTCAGGGTTGATTTCAATCAACTTTCGCAAGCGCTCGATCCTGTCGGATGAGTAAAGCGATAGTTTCTTCTCCGACCAGATATCGAAATCAGGTTGATTCGACAGGTTTAAAGATTGCATTTTGTTTGGTTTAGGCAATAAATTCTAATTGTTAAATCCTAACGATTTGAACCCCGACTGAAGTATATCCCTATGGGGATAAAAACACAGAAATACCCCCCCCATTAGGTGAATGGTGGGAATATATGACACAGTCTAAGCTGCGCTTATAAGGTCATAAACTGTAAGAATGTGAGTTACTGCGCGCGCGGATCGAACCGGGCAAGCTTTAACTGGAGAGACTACCGATGGACAAACATGATACTCCGATGCTCGACGAGCTTGAGAACGGACCCTGGCCCAGTTTTATTAGCGGGATCAAGCGATTACGCGACCAGCATTCTGACCAACGCATCAACGGCGTCGCCAATAGTCTGTTAGGGCAACTCGAGCATTCGTATGAAACTCGAAAGGGATACTGGAAAGGCGGCACCGTTTCAATCTACGGTTATGGCGCAGGGATCATCCCCCGTTTTTCAGAAATCGCCGATACATTTCCAGAATCGAAAGAATTTCATACGCTTCGCGTACAACCCCCTGCTGGTAATCATTACACCACCGACACGCTGAGAAAACTCGCCGACAGTTGGGAAAAATACGGTTCCGGGCTGGTTACATTTCACGGTCAAACCGGAAATATTATGTTTATCGGTACTACGACTGATGGTACGCAGAAGTTTTTTGACGAGATAAACGAATACGGTTTCGATCTCGGCGGTGCCGGCCCCGACGTGCGTACCTCTATATCCTGTATTGGCGCTGCCAGGTGCGAACAGTCCTGCCTCGACGAACAGCGCATTCACCGCGCCGTAATTAACAATTTCACCGACGATATCCACCGCCCTGCGCTACCTTATAAGTTTAAGTTCAAAATATCGGGCTGTGGTAACGATTGCCAGAATGCCATCGAGCGCTCAGACTTTGCCATTATTGGAACCTGGCGCGACGATATGCGCGTGGATCAGGATGCGTTTAAGGCATACCTCAAGTTAAAGGGTCACGACTATATCAATGAAAATATTGTCACCCGTTGCCCAACTAATGCATTAAAAATTAACGAAGACGATACCCTCGAAGTCGATAATCGCAACTGCGTGCGCTGTATGCACTGTCTTAACGCTTTACCCAAGGCTCTTTCTCCGGGCCTCGATAAAGGCGCCACAATTTGTATCGGTGGTAAGCGAACACTCAAAATCGGCGACCTGATGGGGACGGTAATCGTGCCCTTTATACCGCTGAAAACCGAAGAGGACTTTGAAAAGCTCACCGAAATGGCCGAAGAAGTGATCGACTTCTGGGCAGAAAATGCCCTGGAGCACGAGCGTTGTGGAGAAATGATCGAGCGTATTGGTTTACCAAATTTTCTCGAAGGAATCGGTATCGAGGTAGACCCGAACATGATCGACAGTCCACGCCAAAGCTCTTACGTAAGGCTCGACGACTGGGATGAAGAGGCGAAGAAATGGTTCGATTCCAAAGCTAAGCCGGCCAGTGCATGACCCCTGGTTTAATTAATTAGAGATATTAGATATGGCTGAAACCCCGCGCCTACCGATCGAATCGGGTTGCCCCGATGGATTCAGAAATATGCATCCGATGATGCGTAAAAATTATGGTAACTGGGCCTACCATGAAGACCCGCAGCCGGGTGTACTCAAGCACGTTGCCCATGGTGGCGATACGATTTATACCGTCAAGGCGGCCACGCAGCGAATCCTCGACGTGTTTACCCTGCGGACTCTCTGTGATATTGGCGACGAATATGCCGATGGCCATGTTCACTTTACCTTGCGCAGCAATCTGGAATTTTTCGTTACCGAAGAAGAACGCGTTCAACCTCTGATAGACGCACTGGTCTCGAATGGATTTGTAGTCGGTGGCACGAAGAACTCGGTCACCAGTATATCGCACACCCAGGGCTGGTTGCACTGCGACATTCCAGGAACCGATGCCTCGGGCGTAGTAAAGGCGATGATGGATGAATTGATCGATGAATTTAAAAACTGGAATATGCCCAATCGGGTTCATATAACAACCTCCTGCTGCCAGATCAATTGTGGTGGCCAGGGCGATATAGCGATTAATGTTCAACATACCAAGCCACCGAAAATCAATCACGACCTGGTAGCCAATGTGTGCGAGCGACCATCCGTGGTAGCGCGTTGCCCGGTCGCAGCGATCAGACCGGCAGTGGTCAACGGCAAGCCGTCACTCGAAGTGGATGAAAAGAAATGTATTTGCTGCGGTGCCTGTTACCCGCCCTGCCCACCGATGCAGATAAACGATGCCGAGCATTCAAAGCTGGCTATCTGGGTTGGTGGTAATCATTCCAATGCGCGCGGCAAACCCAGTTTTCAAAAACTGGTCGCCGCAGGTATTCCAAATAATCCACCCCGTTGGCCAGAAGCAACAGCCATAGTGAAAAAGATTCTGAAAACCTACAAGGAAGATGCCAAAGACTGGGAGCGTATCAACGACTGGATAGAACGGATCGGCTGGACGCGATTCTTCGATCTCACTGGATTACCGTTTACCAAGTTTCATATCGATAATTGGCGAGGCGCAAGAAATAGCCTGAATGCCTCGACCCACATCAGATTCTAGTAACTCTCTGATTATGAAATTTACCATTCAGGTCAATACCGGGCCATACACCCATCAAGCCTCGGATAGTGCCTATCGCTTTACCCTTGCGGCGCTTGAAAGCGGCCACGAAATTCATCGGGTATTTTTTTATAACGATGGCGTGAATAATGGCACGATGATGGGAGCCCCACCGCAGGATGACAGAAACCTGCAGACATTGTGGTCTGACCTGGCCGCGCAATACGAGCTCGATATGGTCGTTTGTGTCGCTGCGGCTCAACGTCGAGGCATTATGGATGAAAAGGAGTCGGAGCGACACGGTAAGAAGTTTGCCAATATCGCGCCAGGATTCCAGATTTCAGGCCTGGGCCAATTGATCGAAGCGGCTGTCGCGTCGGATCGCCTGATGGTATTCGGAGATTGATATGAGCCAGGTCAAATCCTTTGTGTATATCAACCGGAAAGCACCTTATGGGACGATTTACGCACTCGAATCGCTTGAAGTCGTATTGATAGGCGCAGCCTTTGACCAGCAGGTGAAACTGGTATTTATGGACGATGGCGTTTATCAGCTGACCAGGAACCAGAATCCAGAGGGTATCGGTATGAAAAATTTCTCCAGGGCCTACGCGGCACTGGGTGATTACGATATTACCGAAATATACGTTGACCAGGAATCACTGGAACGGCGTGGCCTGGGTATTGAAGATCTACAGGAACTGGTTTACGAAGACGAAGACGACGACTGGAAAGAAAAGAATTCGATTCGACTCGTTTCCCGGGAACAATTGGTGGGCGTAATCGAGTCGGCCGATGTGTTGTTAAATTTTTAATCAATAGAGAGCCATGACAACCCTGCATACCGTCAACAAATCCCCTTTCGAACGCAATTCGCTGGATACTTGCCTGTCCCTGTGCAATAACAATAGCAGCATTTTGTTGATCGAGGATGCGGTGGTCGCGGCACTTTCAAACACCAGCTTATCGGAACGTATTATCAAGGTGATAAACTCTGGCGTCCAGATATTTGCACTGGGCGAAGACCTCAAAGCAAGGGGCTTGCCTGAAGATCGGGTAATCGATCAAATCACCCTGGTTGATTATCTCGGATTTGTGAACCTGGCAACAAAAAACACTAGAGTTCAGAGCTGGTTATAACACTTACTTAATGTAAATTCTCATTATAATTTGAGATATATTTGGAGAAAATCATGTCATTAGAGGTAAACG
>CAZJEJ010000018.1:4134-27678 GCA_964544945.1 uncultured Gammaproteobacteria bacterium
TTCTCATTATAATTTGAGATATATTTGGAGAAAATCATGTCATTAGAGGTAAACGGCAATAGCTACGAAACAGACGAGGAAGGTTATCTTGCCAACCTGAGCGATTGGGCCCCGCCTTTGGCCGAGGCAATGGCCAGCGCAGATGGCGCAGAACTTGCCAACGGGCACTGGGAAGTCATTAATTTCCTACGTGAATATTACGAGGAATACCAGATAGCACCCGCAGTTCGCGTGCTTACCAAGGCGATCGGAAAACGATTGGGCAAAGACAAAGGTAATAGTAAATATCTATACGAGCTATTCCCTTATGGTCCTGCCAAACAGGCCTGTAAATATGCAGGATTACCAAAACCTACCGGTTGCGTATAGCGGCACCTAACCCGACCAGATCGATGGTGAATTGAATGAATATATTTTTCGCCTTCACTTTCTGGTTTGCAACAGCGGTTATCACGCTGGGGCTTGCCTACAAGATTCGCCAGTATTGGCGGAGCGATGCATCGCTGAGAATTCCGACGACGCCCGCACCTACTACTTCCTCCGGCGTGGTATTGCGAATGATACGCGAAATCGTCCTGTTCCAGAGTTTATTCAAGTCGAACAAATGGATCTGGATCTTCGGCTGGATGTTCCATTTTTCGTTGTTGCTGGTATTGGCACGACACATCCGTTATTTCCAGGAGCAACCCTGGGTCTGGGTTACATTGATCCAGCCTTTTGGGAAATATGCCGCCTACCCTATGTTAATCGGTTTATCGGGCTTGTTGCTGAGACGATTCGTGGTCGATCGGGTACGGTATATCTCCTCCCCGTCTGATTACCTGATGCTCATCATGTTGATCACGATCGGTTTGAGCGGACTACTGATGCAACTGTTCTTCCGCATCGACATTATCGCGATACAAAATTATTTTATTGGTTTGACTGCCTTCGAAATTCCGTTATTTCCGTCAAGCTCACTACTCATTCTTCACCTGCTCCTGGTAGCGCTACTGTTAATTATTTTTCCCTTCAGCAAGCTACTGCATGCGCCCGGCGTGTTCTTTAGCCCGACTCTTAACCAGGTTGATAACCCCAGGGAGCGACCATACCGAACGTCCTTATATAATCAGTCCTCTCAGGTAAGCACCACGGACAACGGTCATGGCTAGCATGGAATTCGAAACCCCGGAGCTTTTCAGGCATATTCACACGCCGATGATCACGCCCGATGCGATGAAAGCCGATGGCCCCTTTGTCGCTAAACCCGAACACCAACAGGCACTTGGTTTCCCCGGCGAGCTGGTCGACGACTGGGAACAAAAAGCCATCGATGCGATTGGTGAAGTTGTCGATCAGTCGCGTGCCCTGCGGGTGTTCCTGGATTCCTGTGTTAAATGCGGTGCCTGTACCGATAAGTGCCAATATTACCTCGGATCGTCTGACCCAAAGAATATGCCAGTGGCACGACAGGATTTATTCCGCAGTGTGTATCGTAAATATCATACTCCTGCCGGTAAGTTTCTCAGCAAATTGGGACTGGACTGGCTAATCGGTGGCCAGGAAATGAATAAATCGGTTCTGGACGACTGGTATAACTATTACCACCAGTGCTCCGAATGCCGACGATGCTCGGTGTATTGTCCGTACGGAATCGATACCGCCGAAATCACCATGGCCGCGCGCGATATCATGGCCAGAATTGGACTCGGCCAAAAATACAGCAATGAAATTATCGCCAAGGTTCACACCATAGGTAATAATCTCGGTCTCCCAGAGCGGGCTTTGCTCAACACGCTTGAAGGCCTGGAGGAGGATATCGAAGACGAAACCGGTGTCGTGGTAAAAATACCGCTCGACCAGGCAGGTTCGGACATCCTGCTGGTCACGCCATCGGCAGATTTCTTCGCCGAACCGCATGTCGATGGCCTGATGGGTTATGCCAAGGTATTCCACGAATCGGGCATAAGCTGGACCTTAAGTTCAAAAGCCTCCGAAGCCGGCAATTTCGGCCTGTTTATCGGCAACCATGAGAGTATGCGTAAAATTGCCCTGCGCATTCGTGAGGCGGCGATAGACCTGGGAGTAAAACGCATCGTGTTTGGCGAGTGTGGCCACGCCTGGCGCGTCGCCTATAATTACCTCCATACCCTCGCCGGTCCATTCGATTTTCTCGATCAAAACTATCCAGTTCCACAACACATTTGTGAATTTACCCATGATTTAATCGAGCAGGGGAAGTTGAATCTGGATGCGTCGCAAAACGACTCGATGACCGTTACCTTCCATGATTCGTGCAATGTTGCGCGCGCATCACGTATGGGCAATATTCCCGGCGGTCAGTTTTCAATACCTCGTGACATCATCCGGGCGGTTTGTAATAACTTTGTCGATATGGCGCCGGAAACGATTCGCGAAGCCACCTTTTGCTGTGGTGGAGGCGGTGGACTGCTCACCGATGATTTAATCGAGATCCGCGTTAAAGGCGCACTACCGAGAATGACGGCGCTCAAAAATGTCATCGAGGAAAATGGCGTGACGCATATGGCCGCGATTTGTGCAATTTGCAAATCACAATTTAGCAAGGTTTTGCCGGTTTATGGCATGGAAATGGATATGGTCGTGAGCTTGCATCAACTGGTGAGTAATGCATTGGTCCTGACTGGTCAGCAGTCAGATTCACAGGAATTAAAATGATTCTTCAGAGGCGATAAATGGCAGCATCAAGCAAAGACCTGGAAACCCAACTGACATTCAGAAAATACGTCGATGGCGATACCAAATACCGAAACTTCGGCGAAGATATTTTCAATGAGGATTCTTCCCACAAGTGTCCCACCTATGTGCATCGCACCCCACCTTGCCAGGGTAGTTGCCCTTCTGGAGAAGACATCCGCGGCTGGCTCGACATCGTACGTGGAATTGAAAAACCACCACAGGATATGAGTATGCAGGAATACGCATTCCGACGCTCCACCGAGGCCAATCCATTCCCGAGCATGATGGGGCGAGTATGCCCCGCACCTTGCCAGGAGGGATGTAACCGCAACCAGGTAGAGGGATACGTCGGCATCAACGCGGTGGAACAATATATCGGCGATAATGCTCATGAGGCGGGTTTCAGCTTCGACAACAGTGCCGCTCTAAGTGGCAAAAAAGTGGCCATTATCGGCGGTGGCCCGGCAGGTATGGCCGCAGCTTACCAGCTACGGCGTAAAGGCCATGAAAGTGTTATTTTCGACGATCACTCAGAATTGGGTGGGATGTTCCGATATGGTATCCCGGGTTACCGAACCCCCCGAGAATTTCTTGACCACGAGATCCGTCGCATCCTGGATATGGGTGGTATCGAAACAATACTCGATACCCAGATCGGCAAGGATGTGTCTATTGAAGAACTGGAAAACGACTATGATGCCATCATCTGGGCGATCGGATGCAAGACGGGCCGGGCTTTACCGGTGAAGAATTCAGATGCCCCGAATTGTGTTTCTGGCGTAGCATTTTTGGAAGCCTTCAACAAAGGCACCATGCAGGTGACAGCCAATCGGGTCGTTTGTGTCGGCGGTGGCGATACCTCGATCGACGTGGTATCGGTTGCACGTCGCCTCGGTAAAATCGATCAACTACCGAAAGAAGAATTACCAGAATACGTTATCGGCGGGTTCGTAGCGCACGACTCGGCCTATGCCGCGGCGCGTGATGGTGCCGAAGTTACCCTTACCTCGCTGTTTACACGTGAGGGAATGACCGCTTCCGAGCACGAGGTGGAAGATGCACTCCGCGAAGGCGTGAATATCCACGATGGCGTCATGCCACTCGAGGTGGTGGTCGACAAAAAAGGTCGGGCTATCGCTATCAAAATGTGCCGCTGTACGATGGATGGCGAGCGTCCGATAGCGGTCGAAGGAACCGATTACATCATCGAATGTGACCTGATCGTCTCGGCAATCGGTCAGTCCGGCGATTTGGAAGGACTCGAAGAACTGGATAACGGTAAAGGCCTGATCGATGCAGATGCATATTTTCGTGTGCCAGCGCGAGAAGGTCATTTCGTCGCGGGTGATATCATTCGACCCCACCTGCTCACCACCGCAATCGGTCAGGCGTCGATTTGCGCCGAGTCGGTTGATGCCTATATGAACGGTCGGGATGTCGAAAAACGCCCGAAGGTCGACGTACATCACTTCAGGTTGCTTAACAAACTGCAGGAAGTTGAGCTGGCTCCAGAGGATTTTGAAACCTTCGGTGATAATCGAGGCACCGATAGTTCTAACTATGCGGTACATAACTTCGAAGACCGCTCCGACAAGGAAATTATATCTTCGGATAGATTATTTCTCAGCCATTTTGCTTTTACACCTCGAATAGAGCGTGAACAGAACGTGCCGACAGGAAACGCGGTTCTCGGTCACTTCCAGGACCGTATCGTACCACTCACAGAAGATCAGGCGGTTGCCGAAGCCGATCGTTGCATGAGTTGCGGTATGTGTTTCGAGTGCGACAACTGTGTCATTTACTGTCCCCAGGATGCGGTATTCAGGGTTAAAAAGGATAAGAAAACCATGGGGCGATACGTAGATACAGACTATTCACGTTGTATAGGTTGCCATATCTGCGCCGATGTTTGCCCGACAGGATACATCGATATGGCACTGGGCAACCTTTGACTTCTGGAACCTGACCCGTGTATCGAGTAGCAAAAGTACTATTGATTATATGGCTGGGATGGTCTTTTGGATTATCAGCCGATGACTATAAGAGCCCCGTCCGGGATGCAGAAGGTAATATCGTTCCTACCCCAAAGGGCGAGGCCTGCATCGCACCAGTCGAAGAAATGCGTAGAGACCATATGACGATGCTGCTCCACCAACGCGATAAAACCATGCGGAAGGGAATTCGCGATAAACAGGCTAGCCTGGTCGAGTGTATCAACTGTCATGTTACGCCCGACGCATCGGGTAAAGTCGCACGAAGCGACGATGAAGACTTCTTTTGCTCCGCCTGTCACGTGGCTGTAGGCATTAAGATCGACTGCTTCGAATGCCATGCCGATCGTCCAGTCGAAATGATCCCACCCCCTGACTCGAAAAAACCTGCTCCTCCGATAGAGGACACCGGGTATTTGTCACCCAACACTTTGAAATTCAGACTCAGCTCTGCGACTAGTGCGGTTTTTCAATGAACGGAATCGACCGATATAAACGCAGATTTCTTGGTACTGCCAGCACCGCTTTAGCCGGTATCGCCATCGCACCGGGTATCCTGCTACAGGTCACCAATGGCGCTTCTATTAATCAGGGTGTAAGCGATGCTCAACGTTGGGGTTTACTAATCGATGCAAATCGATGTGAACCCGGTTGCGACGCCTGTGTGCGTGCCTGCAACCAGGAAAATGGCCTGCGTGGTTTCAATCGACCCAAAACCGATGCGCAATGGATACGCAAGGTCAGTTTGAAGAACAGAGAAAATGGCCATGTCCTGAATTTTCCGGTCATGTGTCAGCATTGTGCACAGGCACCCTGCATCAATGTATGCCCTACCGGCGCTTCGTTCAGACGCGCGGACGGTATAGTACTGGTCGACAAACATATCTGCATCGGTTGTCGCTACTGCATGATGGCCTGCCCTTACAAGGCACGAAGTTTTATTCATGAAAAATTAAGCGATCAGTTGCCACACGCGCCACGCGGCAAGGGTACCGTGGAGTCCTGTACGCTCTGCGTCCACAAGATCGACCGTGGAGACAATACCACCGCATGCACCGAAGCCTGTCCTAACCGCGCGATAACTTTTGGCGATTTAAACGATCCAGATAGCGAGATTTCGAAACAAATTAAAACCCTGGGAAGTCAGCAATTGCGTAAGAAGCTCGATTTGAATACAGGTGTTCAATACCAGGGGCTACCAGTCTGATGGCTGAGCCTGGATACCACATAGTCGATTACTCTGCGAACAGCTACCGCATAACCCTGCTGACGAGCCTGATTGTAATTGTTATCGCGCTTTTCGCGGTATACAACATGGAACACGAGGGGCACTATATCACCGGCATGAACAACCAGATCGTGTGGGGGCTGCCGCACGTTATTGCGATATTCTTGATAGTATCAGCCTCTGGTGCACTCAATATCGCTTCGATTGCATCGGTTTTTGGACGCGAATTTTATACGCCACTGTCCAGACTATCGACGGTTGTCGCTATCGCATTACTGATCGGTGGCTTAAGCGTAATCCTGCTAGATCTGGGTCGACCCGATCGATTGTTGATCGCAATGAGCTACTACAATTTCAGCTCAATATTTGCCTGGAATATAATCCTGTACACCGTTTTCATCGGCATGGCATTGATATACCTATGGACCATGCTAGATTGGCAGGTCGATGATTATCGCAAGCGAATCGGTATTGCCGCATTTTGCTGGCGCCTGATACTCACCGCGGGAACCGGCTCTATCTTCGGCGTGCTTGTGGGCCGCGAAGCATACGATATCCTGGTGATGGGGCCGATGTTTATCATACTTTCGCTCGGCTACGGCCTTGCCTGTTACCTGCTCGTATTGTGTCTCTTTCAATCCGAGAAAAATTGGCAACCTTTTAAAGCTCGATTAAGCCGACTACTCGTACTATTCATTGTCTGTGGCCTGTTGATGAGCATGATTTACCATGCTGCGAATTTCTGGTGGTTCGGTGCACAGGCATTTGAAACTTTTCTACTTGCCGGGTCCGATATTTACCCCTGGCTGCTCTGGGTTGGATGGTTATTTTTTGGAAATATCCTGCCCCTCGCCCTACTCGGGTTCCGGTATAAACAGAATAACCAGGCTAGCACCATACTGGTCAGTAGCCTGGTAATCTTCGGGGGTTTAGCGCAATTTTATGCCCTGATAATCGGTGGCCAGGCCTATCCAATGCCATTGATCGAAGGCTACGACAGTACCTCTAGTTTTTTCGATGGTGTGATTGCAAGCTACTCACCTTCGCACTGGGAGATTATGCTCGGATTCGGTGGGTTTGCCATTAGTTTGCTACTAGTTGGCCTCGCCTCACGGGTCTTTCGTTTGCTACCAGAATCGACATGACTGCCCTGTATATCTCAGCCGCGCATAAATCTTCCGGTAAAACAATACTGTCGACAGGTCTATGCGCTGCCTTGAAAAATAGAGGCTATAGTGTCCAGCCGTTTAAAAAGGGACCCGATTACATCGATCCGGTCTGGCTTGGGCTCGCTAGCGGCAAACCATGTCATAACCTCGACTTTTTTACTTCTTCTACCAGCCACATTCAGTCGCAGTTTTATCATTACGCAGCCCATAGTGATGTGACGCTGGTTGAAGGCAACAAGGGGTTGCACGATGGGCTGTCGCTTGATGGTTCGGACAGTAACGCTGCATTGGCCAGGTTGTTAAACCTGCCAGTAGTACTGGTGTTAGACAGCCTCGGTATCACCCGGGGCATTGCGCCATTACTCAAGGGCCTTCAATCGTTTGATTCAGAGATTCAAATCGCAGGGGTAATACTAAATAAAGTGGCAGGTAGTCGACATCGTGCGAAACTCGTCGGGGCTATAGAAACTTACACCGATATACCAATTTTTGGCGTAGTCGGACGCGATATGTCACTTAATCTGGTTGAAAGACACCTTGGCCTGATACCCGGAAACGAAATTGGGAAAGAGGCCGAGAGATTTATTCAAAAACTGCAGGTACGCGTAAGCGACGAAGTCGATCTGGAGAAAATCCTGGCTTGCGAAACGACTAAACCCCATAATTTTACGCTGGAATTTTATAAGAAACCGATAAAATGCGGTTTACGTGTCGCGATAGCGAGAGACCAAAATTTCGGATTTTATTATCCGGCTGACCTTGAACGCTTCGCGGAACTCGGGGTTTCCCTGGTCGAGTTTAATACTTCCACCGACTCCGCATTACCGGAAAATATCGATGGCCTGTTTATAGGCGGAGGATTTCCCGAAACCGGTCTTGAGAAAATTTCCAGAAATACTTCATTACTGATTGATATTAAAAGGATTATTAACAACGGATTGCCTGCTTATGCTGAATGTGGTGGTTTGATGTATTTATCCCGAAGTATTCAGTACAACGACTTAAAGTTACCGATGGCTGGTGTGATACCCGCCGATGTAATAATGCACGCTAAACCGCAAGGTCGCGGTTACGTGAAGCTCGAGCCAACCCGGACTCACCCGTGGTTTGGAAGTCGGGGGCTCGGGGTTTTAAACGCGCACGAATTTCACTATTCATCACTGGCCAATTTGGCACCCGATACGCAGTTTGCATACCGGGTTAATCGTGGTCACGGTATTGATGGGGTAAACGATGGTATAATGATCGGCAATTTGCTGGCGAGCTATTGCCATTTAAGGCAGACTGACACCTGCGATTGGGTCGACCGTTTCGTCAATTTTATCATTCATTGTAAAGATACCATCCATGATGATCACTATAGGGAAGAGAGCCGCCAGTCAATCTGATTATTCTGCGAGTAAAATAGAGACTAGCAATGCGATTACGCGAATCTCTATCAAGGTAATCGAACAATCGACGGGTAAGAATTAAGGCCCGATATGTCGATAAAAACTGAGGGCAAGCAAGTAAACCCGGCTATCCTGTGGGATAACATTTCTTTTGGTTTTCCACGCTGGCAAAGCGTACTGTCGTGCCTCAAAAAATGTCGAATTCTCGGGGCGGCATTCTTACTGATCGCGATTATTTTACTGTTAATCTATTCAGTAGTAGCCTACCCCCCTGGAGAGTCATACAGGAACCAGGGCTTTTTCATCGTTCTCGCTCTAGGCGTCCTGGCAGGACTCGGTTTAATGATGACCCTGTTGTGGAAGGACTATATAGGACCCTTGCTCGATACTGAAATCTGGATTCAAAAAATGCGTAGTGGCGAATTGACCAGTAAAATACCGGTACCACACCACGGGCAAATATCGGAACTTGCGGTAGATCTAAACGATTTCGGCACCATGATGTATCACCTGTCTCGAAATACCGAGCAACAGTTAGTCAAGTTTACCGAATATACCGAGCAGAAAACTCTATCGCTGACCATTCTCTACGATGTGGCATCGAGTATTAATTCATCAAAAAACCTGAGCGATTTGCTTGAGAAATTCCTTGAAACCTTGACAGGTATTATTCATGCCTCGGCCGGAGCGGTGCGATTGATTAATGCTGACGATCAGATGGAGCTTGTTTCCAGCATCGGTTTTAACGACGAACTGCTGTCTTATGAAAAAATAACTCCTTCCCATAATTGTATCTGTAATTTAAACATCAGTTACGATGGTTTTGTCTTCCAGGATAACTTACTACCCTGCCAGGAACATGTAGATCATCCATTTTTTCAGCAAAATCTTGGGCTGATCGTAGTACCACTACAGTACCAGGGACAAACTCTCGGGGTGTTCAACCTGTTTATTGAAAAGCAGTACTATCAGGATAATAGTGATTACAAGGAACTATTCACCAGTATTGGCAAGCATTTGGGTATGGCTATCGCCAAGTCCCGGCTAGATACCGAATCGAGCAAACTGTCTATCATCCAGGAAAGAAATCGTCTTTCGTACGAATTGCACGATTCCCTCGCCCAAACCCTGACAAGCATCAGATTCCAGTTACGAATCCTGGACGAAGTATTGCACCAGGACGATGAAGTCGAAAGGCGGAAACAACTGGAACGGATCGAAAATACCGTCGAAGAAGCGAATACAGAGTTACGCAGCCTGATAGCACATTTTCAGGCACCCATCAGTAGCCTGGCACTGATCGACGCCCTGTCCGATATGGTAAAGCGTTTTCGATACGAATCAGAAATTCCAGTTTTCTTCCAAAATAGAGCAAACGACTCCTTGCAACTCACCGACAGGGTCCATCTAGAGGTAATGCGCATTGCGCAAGAAGCACTGAATAATATCCGAAAACACAGCAAAGCTACGGCGGCGCGCGTGATGGTGCGGATACTGGAAAATAATCGAATTCAGATATTAATTGAAGACGATGGAGTCGGAATCCAGATATCTTCGAAAGACGCTCTGCCCGGTGAACAAATTGGTTTGAAAAGTATGCGCGAGCGCGCTGCTCGAATAAAGGCAGGATTCACCCTGGAGAGCGAACCGGGAGAAGGCGTTCGTCTTATTCTCGAAATCGATCAGGAAAATAAAAAACCGGAAGACGTGGTTACTATAGATTCCAACACACAACACTAGCTGAAATATAATGAACTTGAGAGTCCTTGTTATAGATGATCACACCCTGTTTCGCGAGGGTCTCGAAGGCCTGTTGGTCAGACGGGAAATCGATGTTATAGCGTCGGTTGGGGATGGAAACGAGGGTATTCGATTAATCGATAAATTACAGCCTGACATTGTGTTACTGGATATGCGAATGCCGGAAATTAACGGCCTGGGAGTACTCGCCGCACTACAGGAAAAAGGGGTGTCGATGCCAATCGCTGTGCTGACGACCAGTGCCGATGAAAAGGATTTAATCGAATCGCTACGCTCGGGTGCTCGGGGCTATTTACTGAAAGACATGGAACCCGACTCCCTGGTAATCGCGTTGCGCGATATCGTTGATGGCAAAACCATCGTTGCCCCCTCCCTAACACCAATTTTGGCCAAGGTAGTCCAGGGGGATTTTACCGATCTGGATGAATCAAATTCTCTGTTCGATGACCTAACACCGCGCGAAACCGAAATACTGGGCCTGTTGGCCGAAGGCCAAAGTAACAAGGTGATCGCGAGAAACCTGGGAATATCGGATGGTACGGTCAAATTGCACGTAAAAGCCATTTTACGCAAACTGAACATTCACTCGAGAGTAGAAGCCGCGGTGCTTGCGGTCGAACATGGTATGAAAGATTCACAGAAAAACGATCCTGTTAGTTAACGATCGAAAGAGAAAGCTCTCCTGGTAACGAATTACATTTTTACTGATCGTTCGACAGGTCAGAATTTTGACCCATCAATTGCAGCTTCTCGGCTTTTTTCTGCTGAATTGTCCACAAATCAGCGTAGATTCCACCCTTCGAGATCAATTCATGGTGGTCACCCTTCTCCTTAACCCGACCCTCGTCCATTACTACGATTGTATCCGCATCAATGATTGTCGACAGACGGTGAGCTATTACCAGGGTAGTTTTGTTACGTGATATTTTTTCTAGTGCCGAAAGAATAAGCTTTTCAGAGTGGCTATCGAGACTCGAAGTCGCTTCATCGAATACCAGAATAGGAGGATCTTTGAGCAATACGCGCGCTATAGCAACCCTTTGTTTTTCACCCCCAGATAATTTTAATCCTCGTTCACCCACGATAGTAGAATAGCCCTGTGGCAACCCTTCAATAAATTCATGAATATTTGCTAGCCTGGCCGCGTGAAATACTTCCTGTTCGGACGCATCGGGTTTTGCATACCTGATATTGTACAAAATACTGTCATTAAACAGCACCGTGTCCTGGGGCACGATTCCTATCGCACGCCTGAGACTTTCCTGTGTGATCTTGCCTATATTTTGCCCACTAACCAGAATTTCACCCTGATTGATATCGTAAAAGCGAAATAGTAGCCTCGCGATAGTCGATTTACCTGCCCCCGATGGACCCACTATCGCCAGTTTTTTCCCATCCGCCACTCTAAAGCTGATTCCATTCAAGATTTGTCGATCTTCATTATAATAAAAACCGACATTTTTAAATTCGACGGTGGCGTTATCCAGCACCAGATCGCTGGCCCCTGGGGTATCTTTTATCTCTATCGGTTTACGAAGGAGATTGATTACCATGTCCATATCAACGAGCGCATACTTGAGAGACCGATAAATAATGCCGAGGAAACTTAGCGGTAAGAAAAGTTGCAACATCATAGTATTGATCAATACCAGGTCGCCGAGGCTCAGCTCTTGCCGAGCTACGCCATCGGCAGCCAGAAACATAATGCCGGTAACGCCAATGGCAATGATCGCTCCCTGCCCAAAATTGAGTAACGACATCGTGTTTTGACTCTTAACTGCGACATCTTCCCACTGTTCCATCGTTTGCCGGTAACGATTGATTTCGAGCGTATCATTGTTGAAATATTTAACCGTTTCATAATTCATCAGGCTATCCATCGCACGGCCATTTGCGCTCGAATCCAGGGCATTCATTTCGTGGCGAAAATGCATCCGCCACTCGGTTACGGCCAGAGTGAAGCCGATATAAAGTATAACTGTGAGGAAAATGATAGTGCCGAATTGACCGTCGTATTGACTGAACAAAATTGCAGCGACTAGCAGAAATTCCGCGCAGGTTGGGAAAATACTAAATACCAGGTAATTGAGAATCGAACTGATACTTTGCGCACCCCGTTCCATGTCTCGCGAGATCGCGCCGGTATTGCGCTCAAGGTGGAACCTCAGGGATAAGTTATGCAAGTGGTCTAGCGTAGTTACCGACAGGCTATTCATCGCGTGATAACGCACCCGGGCAAATAACGCATCGCGTAATTCGTTAAACCCCGAATTGATAAAACGCAGACCTCCGTAAGCCAGCAGGAAAACGACGGGTAATGCCGCAATTTGCCCACCATCCGTATCCAGTGCATCGACAATAAATTTCAACACTACCGGAATTCCGACCATCGCTAGCTTGGAAACAACCAGGCACCCAAGCGCTAGCAACACCCTGCCCTTGTACGCCCAGACAAAAGGCATCATTTCCCGGATATTTTTCCAGTCTTCACGGTTACCGTGCGCTGTACTAGTGCGGCCTCTCAAGGCTGGGTTCAATTGCCTTAACATTCGGCTAAAAATAGTTTAGCGATGGGTTGATACGCGCGCTCGGTATTGATTAGAAAAGTCCTATGTGGAATCGCGGAATTGTAACAAAATTTACCTACGATTAACGAAGAAAAATCGCAGGGTCGAATTTCGACCGGTTTGTTTATTCGACCGGTTTGATAATAATCGGCCGAATGAATTCGGCCCTACAAATACAGTCTCGATTTAGGAGGGAAGCAAAATATTTACCGATAATTACGCATCTGTCCGACCAGAACGCCGTGAATATTGACCCTTTCGGCGGCGTAAATCATGGTTTCCATATCGGCGTTTTCTGGAATCAGGGCGACCTCTGTGAGGCTTTTTCGTTTAAACCGTTTTAACGTGGCCTCGACCCGGTCGATCATCGCAACCACAATATCTCCATCTTTTGCGACTGGCTGTTTTTTGATAATGACGTAATCGTTATCCAGAATCCCTGCATCCATCATCGAATCTCCCGTTACCCTTAATGCGAATAATTCCGGACCCATAAACATTTCAGCCAGATTGAGTTCCTGCTGGTCTTCAACTGCCTCGATAGGCAGTCCAGCGGCGATTCGTCCTGCCAACGGGATAACCGGTGGACTGACCAGCGGTAACTCCACCAGGCTCATGCCGCGCGCGTTCCCTTTAGCGCGATCTATATAGCCCTTGTTTTCCAGCGATTGTACGTACCTGTGAATCGTACCCTGCGAAGTGACTCCAATTGCCAGCCCTATTTCCTTAAATTTTGGTGCGTAACCATACTGCGCCAGGTACTGGCGAATAAATTTTAATGCATTATTTTCCTGTGACGTAAGCATACCCAGCCCTGCTTCTCATTTTCTTCTCACACATTGTAGAGAAAATTATGAGAACTTGCAATGTGTAATACGCTAAAATCGTCACCGCTGGACCAGCTTTACCAGTCCAGCCCTGGAATTTTACTGGCGACTACCGATTCAGCCGATATTCGATCAAATTTTCTACTACCGATGGGTCGGCCAGGGTAGAAATGTCTCCGAGGTTATCTATTTCGTTGGCTGCGACTTTACGCAGAATACGACGCATAATTTTACCCGAACGGGTCTTGGGTAATCCGGGAGCCCACTGGATGATATTGACCCTCGCGAATGGACCAATTTCCTTACGTACCAGGTTGACTAGCTCGGTTTGTAATTCGTCGCTACCCTGTTCACCGATCATCAAGGTGACATAGGCATAAATGCCCTGTCCGGTAATTTCATGTGGATAACCAACCACCGCGGATTCGGCGACTTTGGCATGCTTTACCAGCGCCGATTCGATTTCGGCGGTCCCGAGGCGATGACCCGATATATTAAGCACATCGTCGACGCGACCTGTTATCCAGTAATAACCTTCTTCATCACGACGCGCGCCGTCTCCGGTGAAATAATATCCTTTGAACATCGCAAAATAAGTTTCGAAAAAACGCCTGGAGTCGCCATAAATGGTTCGCATCATCGACGGCCAGGGTGCTTTGATAGCGAGATTCCCCGAAGCTGGATTGCCTTCAATTTCCTGGCCTTCGTCATCCAGCAATACGGGTTGCACCCCAAAGAATGGGAAGGTCGCAGAGCCTGGTTTAGTCGCTGTCACACCGGGTAAGGGTGTAATCATGTGGGAACCAGTTTCAGTTTGCCACCAGGTATCGACGATCGGGCAGCGACCCTCACCCACCACATTGTGGTACCACAACCAGGCCTCTGGGTTGATCGGTTCGCCCACGGTACCCAGCAGACGCAAGGAGGCACGCGAAGTCTTTTTTACCGGTTCATCACCTGCACCCATCAAGGCGCGGATAGCTGTCGGTGCGGTGTAAAATATCGAAACATTGTGCTTATCGCACACTTGCCAGAATCGGGATACATCCGGGTAGGTAGGAATCCCTTCAAACATTAAGGTGGTCGCGCCGTTGGCGAGCGGACCGTAAACGATATAGGTGTGACCCGTTACCCAACCGACGTCGGCGGTACACCAGAAGGTTTCACCATCCTTGTAATCGAATACCAGTCTGTGAGTCATCGCTGCCTGCAATAAGTAGCCAGCAGTCGTATGCAGGACCCCTTTTGGCTTGCCGGTAGAACCCGAAGTATAGAGAATAAATAATGGATCCTCCGCCCCCATTATTTCAGGCTCACAATCAGCCGAGGCTTGAGCCATCGCTTCGTGATACCAGATATCACGCGTTTCATTCCATTCGACAGGCTCACCGCCGCGTTGTATCACAACTACCGTTTCCACGTTCGGGCACTCGCTAACTGCCTGGTCGGCATTGGCTTTGAGTGGCACCTTGTTACCACCACGAATAGCCTGGTCGGCAGTAATCACAGTGTGACAGTCCGAATCGAGGATTCGGTCACGAAGCGCCTCGGACGAGAAGCCACCAAATACAACCGAATGTAAAGCACCAATCCGGGTGCAGGCGAGCATTGCCACCGCTGCTTCCGGTACCATCGGCATATAAATCGAGACACAGTCTCCTTTTTTTACACCCCGGCTTTTTAGTACATTGGCAAATTTGCATACTTCTTCGTGTAACTCTGCATAGGTGAGCTTACGATCTTCACTGGGGTCATCCCCCTCCCAGACGATAGCGACCTGATTTGCACGAGCTTCGAGGTGTCGATCGAGACAATTGTAAGATACGTTCAGTTCGGCACCTTCAAACCATTTGATATGGAGGTCTTCTCCAAAACTCCATTTACTAACCACGTCCCATGGCTTGAACCAGGAGATATAATTTTCAGCCTGTTCAGACCAGAACCCTTCGGGATCTTCGATCGATTGCTGGTACATCCGGGTAAACTGGTCGGCATTGATATTAGCTTGCATGGCAAATTCACTTGATGCCGGATAGGTCTTTGACTCTGACATGTGTCTTCCTCGCGTTTGAATTGTGTGTTATTAGTATTTTCCTGCGCCAGGCATTTTTTGACGCCCAATCAAGCATGACAATTTAACATTTCGTGCCTGCTATGGACAAGATTAACATGGCCGATTTGCATGAGCGAAACTCATTTTAGGGCGGCTTAGGCCGATATTGCCTGTGTATATGTGGCAAATTTATTTCAGGTTGACGATATCGTCACTTTAGGTAACACTTTGTTTCGCCAGATGGTAACCAGGGGTAACAGCTAATGCCAGTGTCTGCAACCGAATACCGCGTCACCGAAATCACTATCATTATTGTGCTGATAGCGCTGCTGCCGTTACTACCTCCTTTACTCAATCTGTGGACAGGGAACGACAGTACCTGGTACACCCCCTACTTTGTCTGGTTTGGAATTATCCTGCTCAGCTTTGGGCTGCAAAGGCATTTACGTCATAGATCTAAAAGATGACCGCGATACAGGTTTATGCAATTTGAACTGTGGCAATTGTTCCTCGTAGGGGTACTTTACCTGGGGCTACTTTTCTTTATTGCCACAGCGACCGATCGCGGATGGATTCCCCAATCGATAGTACGTCATCCATTGGTTTACACGCTTTCGCTCGGTGTTTATGCCACGTCCTGGAGCTTTTATGGCAGCGTTGGCTTCGCTCAAAAGGAAGGGTTTAACTTCCTGACGATTTACCTTGGCACCACCCTTGCGTTCGTCGCTTCACCTATTTTATTACGACCGATTTTAAAGCTCACCGAAACCTATCGCCTCGCATCGCTTGCCGATCTATTCGCCTTCCGCTACCACAGTCAGATGGCAGGCATCCTGGTCACCCTGTTTATGCTGGCTGGTACCCTGCCCTATATGTCGTTACAGATACAGGCAGTCAGCAGCACCTTGCAGATGATGACCAGGGGGTCAGAATACGCGATTATTGCGCTCGGATTCTCTCTCACCATGGCACTGTTTTCTATACTATTCGGGGCCAGGCATATTTCCCTGCGCGAAAAACACCATGGACTGGTGGTGGCGATCGCATTCGAATCCCTGGTCAAGTTGATTGCTTTGATAATAGTCGGGCTGTTTGCAGTATTCGGCATTTTTGGAGGGTTTTCTAAACTCAATCAATTCCTGATCGACAATCCAGAGGCGACGACAGCCTTGTTTGCACCGGTCAGCGAAGGGCCCTGGGCGACGCTGATGCTGCTATCGTTTGCGGCCGCATTCCTGTTACCACGCCAGTTTCACATGATTTTTGTTGAAAATATTGACCATCGAAGCATGGATACCGCGAGCTGGGCATTCCCACTGTTTTTACTTTTACTGAACCTGTCTATTCCGCCTATCCTGTGGGCAGGCGAATCGCTACGCATGGATATTCCTGCGGATCTGTACGTACTCGGTATCACCATGGAAAGCGGATCGACGATATTGCCAATTTTGACCTTTCTCGGCGGAATATCGGCCGCCAGTGCGATGATCATCGTCACTACTCTCGCGCTCACATCGATGTGTATGAACCACCTGGTTTTACCGGTGAGCTTCCCACCCCGGCTATCACAGGGTACTAGCATGTACCAGTGGTTGTTATGGGGCCGTCGCCTGGTAATCATTTCGATCATCGCGGCCGGTTACGGTTTTTTCCTGCTGCAAAGTCAAAATCAGGGGCTCGCGGGACTCGGATTGATTTCTTTTGTCGCGGTGGCCCAGTGTCTGCCGGGTATCGTTGGACTGTTATATTGGCAACGTGCAAGCCGAGCAGGTTTTATTGCTGGTCTTTTGACTGGCGGCACTATCTGGGCCGTCACCCTGCTATTGCCCCTGTTCGAGCGCGCCGGAATCATTACTACACCATTTTTCAATATTCCCGATTTGGCAATGAGTACTACCGATAGCGCGCTGTGGTCCCTGGTGTGGAATAGCCTCGTGTTTATTTTATTTTCACTAAAAAAACCGCAGAGTGAAGGAGAACGCGAGGCTGCCGACGCCTGCTTTCGTGAAGGTTTTCAAATTCCGCAAGGGGCGCTTCAGGCTGCATCGATACCTGAATTCGAACACCAGTTATCCAAAATTATCGGTGACGATCTGGCCCACAACGAAGTCAGCAGGGCGTTGGTCGACCTTGGTATTGTCGCTGATGATATAAGCACCGGGGATTTACCTATGCTGCGTGCTCAAATCAACCGTAATCTTTCTGGCCTGGTTGGGCCGGTATTATCGCGCATGATCGTCAACGAACACCTGCAGATCGACCTCGCCACCAAGTCGGCGTTGGCGGATACAATACAGTTCGTCGAGGATGAGCAGGAAAAATCTCGGACAAGACTCGAAGGTGTAGCCAGCGAACTCAATGCTTTACGACGTTTTCATTATCAGGTGTTACAGGATTTGCCGCTAGGTGTAGTTACAGTGAGTCATGATCGTCGAATTATTAGCTGGAACAACGCTATGGCTCGTATAGCAGAAATTGAACAGAATTCGGTCATTGGAACTTCGATCAAACAACTGGATGAGTCGTGGCGAGAACTTTTTAGTTCGTTTATCGACAGCGAAGAGTTTCAGATATCGAAGCTAAAAATTCAAATCAACGATCGACCGCACATATTAAATTTATTCAAGGCAGTCGTTGTCCACGAGCAGGAAAAAAGCCGCGGTATCGTCATTCTCGTGGAAGACCACAGCGAGCGTTATTTACTCGAAGAAAGGCTAGCGCATAACGAGCGTCTGAGCTCGATTGGTCAACTCGCTACCGGCGTGGCTCACGAAATCGGCAATCCGATTACAGGAATCGCCTGCCTCGTGCAGGATATGCAGATCGACCCGAATAATACTGAATTGCTGTTAAACGGTTTGAAGCAAATTCTTACCCAAACCGACCGGATCAGTAACATAGTCGGCTCGTTGGTTAATTTTAGTCACTCGGGCGCCCCCCTGGATCAGGCCACCGAGTCGATGAACATCCACCATTCGATCGAAGAAGCAATCAGGCTGGTTTCTCTCAATGATGCAGGCAAACAACTGGAATACCAAAACCGGTGCGATCCCTCGGTTATGGTGCGATGTTATCCTCAAAAGCTGGTGCAGGTATTTGTCAATTTGCTCAGCAATGCCGCCGACGCTTCAACCCAGGGACAGATTGTTCTGTTCAACACTAAAACCAATGACAGAAATGTACTGGTTACCGTCAGGGATTATGGCAAGGGAATCAGGGAAGAGCACCTCTCCAAAGTTTTCGAGCCTTTTTTTACCACCAAGAATGTAGGCGAAGGCACCGGGCTTGGACTGTCCTTAAGCTATAACATCATTCAGGAACTTGGTGGCTCAATATCAGTCTCGAGTCATTATGGTGAAGGCTGCCAATTTGATATTAGCTTGCCGATACACCAGGAGATACCCTCCGGCGGACAGGAGAGGACGGCATGAGTCATATCCTCGTGGTCGAGGATGAGCCAATCATCCTGGAAAGCTTGACTCGATTACTTGAACGGCAGGGCTACCAGGTTACCGGTGTAGGCTCGGTTGCCGAAGCCGAGGAAAACGCCAATATTAAATTCGACCTGATAATTTCAGACTTACGCTTGCCTGGCGAATCTGGTACCACGCTGATTCGTAGAGCAGCTCCTGCACCAGTACTGATAATGACCAGTTACTCTACCGTCCAGTCGGCAGTCGATGCGATGAAAGAAGGCGCAGTCGACTATATTGCCAAACCTTTCAACCACGATGAAATGATCATGACTGTGAAGCGCATATTAGATAAAACCATGATCGAACAGCAGAATACAATTCTGCAAAAAGAAGTGGCAAGAGACTACCCGATCGACGGCATGATAGGTGACTGCGATGCGATGCTAGATTTACTCGAGCACATCAGCCGGGTTGCTCCTACCGAAAACACCATTTTGATTTTGGGTGGAACGGGTACGGGTAAAGAGCTGGTTGCACGCTCTATACACGCACAGAGCTCGCGTAAAGATCGTCCCCTGATCAGTGTGAATTGCGCCGCTTTTACAGAAAACCAGATCGAAGCGGAATTATTTGGTCACGAAAAAGGCGCGTTTACCGGCGCATTGCAAACGCAAGAAGGTCTGATCGAATCGGCCAACGAAGGTACACTGTTTCTCGATGAAATCAGCGAATTACCACTCAATGCGCAATCCAGCCTGTTGCATGTTTTACAGGAAGGCAAAATTCGGGGGGTTGGCGCTGGCAAGCTTATCAAGGTCAATGTCAGATTTTTGATCGCAACCCATAGAAACCTGCAAAAAATGGTCGAAGACAGCCAGTTTCGAGAAGATCTGTATTATCAGCTAAACGTATTTCAACTACAGGTGCCACCATTGCGTGACCGTGGTGGCGACATTAAAAAACTGGCAGATGCAATACTGACCAAGATGTCAAATCGCATACATCGTAAATCGATGAGCTTTAGTACTCAATCTTACGAAAAATTGACAGATTATTCATGGCCTGGCAATGTTCGAGAACTGGAAAATGTCATAGAAAGGGCCGTAATATTGTGTCGAGGGCACTGTATCGAATCCGAACATCTGACGCTGGGTATGGTTGAAAGAGGGCGAGAGGAGTCCCCCAACGAACTCCAGCAGCAATTTTCTCTGGATGAATACTTCGTCAGCTTCGTAAAAAAATTTCAATCCGAATTTAATGAAACCGAGCTCGCAAAAATGCTCGGCATCAGCCGGAAAAACCTGTGGGAAAAGAGGCAACGATTTGGTATACCCTCGCGCAAATAATTTGACACACGGTCCAGAAACTGGAGGTAATTCAGCTATATGACAGATACCGTCAACAAAGGCCTGTCTAAAAATATATCGCAGTCTATTCTCACCGGGTTTGACCGCCATTTTACAATTTTTAGCAAAATCACCAGGGGGGCGCTCGCTCGCTTTGAAAAGGCGGACTGGGAGGCTGCACGCGTCGCTGCACGGGAACGCATCATGTTTTACGATACCCGTGTGAAAGATGCAATCCGGGACCTTCATAAACTGTTCGATCTGGATAAGTTTAATGGTGCACTCTGGTTTGAGGTAAAACGCGAATATGTCCAGTTGATTCAAAACCATAAACAACCGGAACTTGCAGAAACGTTTTACAATTCCGTTTTCTGCGCCCTGTTCCACCGCGACTATTTCGACAACGATTACATCTTTGTGCGTAGTGTGGTATCGACCGAATTTATCGAGTCTGATAAACCCACCTACCACGTCTATTATCCAGCCAGGCGCGGATTACGATCTTCGATCAAGCAGGTGCTTATCGATAGTGGCTTCAACTTGCCGTTTGAAAACCTTGACCGTGACGTCAGAAACATCACCCAGGCTCTAATTAGTCAAACCTTTGCTCTACCGAGACGGGCTCATCTAAATTTTCAATTCCAGGTAATTAGTAGCGTTTTTTTTCGTAATAAGGCCGCCTACATTGTCGGCAAGTGTATCAACTCAGACAAGGAAATTCCCTTTGCCATTCCAGTGCTAAACGATGAGCAGGGATCAATATACGTCGATGCTATTATTATCGGCAGCAGACGGGTTTCGGGCCTGTTTGAGTATTCCTACGTCTACTTTATGGTAGACCATCCTGTACCCTCGTCGATCGTAGCCTTCCTGCGTGAATTGATGCCGTCGCGCAGCAAAGTGGACCTGTACTCGGCGATAGGACTTCATAAACAGGGTAAGACCGATTTTTATCGTGATTTTCTACACCACCTCAAGTATTCCGAGGATGAACTTATCCTTGCGCCGGGCATCAAGGGCATGGTCATGGCGGTTTTTACCCTGCCGTCTTACCCCTACGTATTCAAAGTGATACGTGATTATTTTCCGCCACCCAAAAAGGTTACCCGGCAGCAGGTACGCGATACCTATAAGCTGGTAAAACAGCACGACCGGGTAGGTCGTATGTCAGACGTACTGGAATATTCACAGGTCGCCCTGCCACTCAATCGATTCTCACAAGACTTGATTGAGGAAATGCGCGAAACCTGTGCCAATAGTATTTCTGAAGAAGGTGATTACATAGTAATTAAGCACCTGTATATCGAGCGTCGTATGACCCCGTTGAATATTGCGGTTCGACGCGCCGACGACAAGTACCTCGACCGCCTGATGCGAGGCTATGGTCAGGCGATCAAGGAACTGGCTGCTGCTAATATTTTCCCCGGCGACCTGCTATTGAAAAATTTTGGCGTAACCGGTCAGGGCCAGGGACGCGTCGTCTTCTATGACTACGATGAAATCTGCTACCTAACCGAGTGTAATTTCAGAAAAATCCCTGTGCCACGCTATCCCGAAGACGAAATGGCGGCAGAACCATGGTATAGCATCGACGTCAGGGATGTATTTCCTGAACAGTTTGCTACCTTTCTTTTTGTTGAGGATCGTACCCGCAACGCTTTCCTTAAAACGCACGGTGACCTGCTCGATGCCGACTTCTGGATTCAAAAGCAGGAAAATATCAAGGCGGGCATCTATGAAGATGTATTTCCCTACCCTCAGAAAATCCGCTTCGATCGATCGACCTGAGATCGAATCCTGGGCGTTATCGACAACACGCGGCGGAGGGACACCCCCCTAGAACTGGGATTCCTCTGTCGAGCCCGTCATTGCGGTCACCGACGAAACTCCGCCCTGTATAACCGTGGTTACATCGTCAAAATACCCTGCTCCCACTTCCTGTTGGTGGGATACAAATGTGTAACCCTTGTCCGCGTCTGCAAATTCTGGGCCCTGTACTTTTTCCACGTAGTGCTTCATGCCTTCGCCCCGGGCGTAGTGATAAGCCAGGTCGTACATGTTATGCCACATACTATGGATGCCAGCGAGCGTAATAAATTGATATTTGTAACCCATCTCGCTTAACTTTTCCTGGAATTCGGCAATTGTCTTATGATCCAGATTTTTCTTCCAGTTGAAGGACGGGGAGCAATTGTACGCGAGTAACTGCCCCGGGTTTGTTGCACGTACCGCCTCTGCCCATTCGCGTGCAAACCCAAGATCAGGGGTCCCGGTTTCACACCACACCATATCGGAATATGGAGCATAGGCCTGCCCTCGCGAGATAGCCTGTTCCATGCCGTTTTTGACACTAAAAAATCCCTCTGAAGTTCGTTCACCAGTTAAAAACGGTATATCATTCGGGTCAATATCCGAGGTAAGCAAGTTAGCAGCCTCAGAATCGGTTCGTGCGAGAATCAAGGTAGGTACGCCCATCACGTCAGACGCGAGTCGGGCTGCTACTAGCTTCTGAATCGCTTCCTGTGTTGGTACCAGTACCTTGCCACCCATGTGCCCACATTTTTTTACCGCGGCGAGCTGGTCTTCGAAATGCACTCCCCCAGCCCCGCTGCTGATCATATTTTTCATCAATTCGTAAGCGTTCAATACGCCACCGAATCCGGCCTCAGCGTCCGCTACGATAGGAATAAAATAATCGGTGTAATTTTTATCCCCAGGATTGGTGCCGCGTGCCCACTGAATTTCATCGGCACGCTGGAAAGTATTGTTGATGCGGCGCACCAGGGCTGGAACAGAATCATATGCATAGAGGGACTGATCGGGGTACATGGTGTTGGAGGTGTTGCCATCCGCGGCTACCTGCCAACCCGATAGATATATGGCCTCGATACCGGCCTTGGCCTGCTGCATCGCCTGACCACCGGTTAACGCGCCCAGACTATTAACATAGCCTTTTTTCGCACCACCGTTCACCAGCTTCCACAGTTTCTCCGCACCCATACGCGCCAGAGTATTCTCGGGTTGAATAGAACCCCGTAATCGCACCACGTCTTCAGCACTATACCCGCGCTTTACACCGCCCCATCGAGGGTTTTTCA
>CAZJEJ010000019.1:0-18384 GCA_964544945.1 uncultured Gammaproteobacteria bacterium
GCTACGATGTCGGCGGCGCCATTTTTTCGCCACGGCGTACTTATACGGTTACTGGCGGACCATCTCTACCTCCGAGTACGGCTTGTAGCCCTAACTGTCCATTTAGTATTGGCGATGGTAGCCAGAGTATCGACAGCGATAACGAAGCGTTTTTGATTCCGCAATACGGTCAAAACTGGATGCTCGATAGCGAAAGCTCGATTGGCCTGTCGATATACGGCAACGGCGGTATGAATACCGAATATAAGGGAGGTACTGCAATTCTCAACGATCCGTTAGGTAGTCCCAATAATGTGCAGTTGCCCGGAACCTATGGTGCTGGCACCGCCGGGGTCGATCTGGCGCAATTGTTTATCACCACGACCTATTCACGAAAGATTTCCGATACCGCCTCCTGGGGGGTCAGCGGCATCGTCGCTTACCAGACATTCGAGGCAACAGGCATGGCCAATTTTGGCGGGTTTTCCCTCGCCCCGAGCAAGCTGTCAAACAATGGTGGTGACAGTGCGAGTGGAATCGGAATACGCCTCGGTATCCAGGGCGAAGTGGCGCCAGGGATAACCCTGGGCGCATCGATTCAACCCGAAATCGATATGGGTGAATTCGACAAGTATGCGGGTCTGTTCGCCGAAAAAGGGGACTTTGACATTCCTTCGACCTGGACGATAGGGCTGGCCTGGCAAATCAACGCTTCACGCGTGTTCCAGATCGACGTGCAGCAAATCAACTACGAAGATGTGGCAGCGGTTTCTAATCCGATTTCTCTATTGCAAACCGATTGCCCAGGCGATGGCTGCCTGGGAGGCGCTAACGGAGGCGGTTTTGGCTGGGAAGATATGACTGTCGTCAAGCTTGGCTACGAATGGCAAAATACTGCCGACTGGACCTGGCGTCTGGGCTACAGCTTCGGGGACCAACCTATCCCGGAAATTGAGACACTGTTCAATATCCTCGCCCCTGGCGTGATGGAGGATCATTTCACCTTCGGATTTACCCGTGTTCTCGATGCCGATAGTAGTTTCAATTTCGCACTGTTGTATGCGCCCAGCGTAGATGTGTCGGGGGCTAATGCCTTCGACCCTTCTCAAACAATCAAACTCGAAATGGAGCAGTACGAAGTGGCGCTGAGTTATAGCAAAACTTTTTAATACCACGAGTTGCTGCTCTACCCGGTACTGAAATCAGCCGACCGGCAGCAATACTATTAGCAACGAGAATCGCCGACCTTATGGTCGGCGATTTGGTATTCACAGGCCGGTATACGAAGTGCTAAACAGGACCGCCGGGATATAATCTCGCAACCCAATAATTTGCTTGAATTCAGCCAGAGGATCAGTATCATTCCCATTCCTTTCCGGGGGCCGTTAGCTCAGTTGGTAGAGCATCTGACTTTTAATCAGGTGGTCGAGCGTTCGAATCGCTCACGGCCCACCATTTTCCCGTTTTAGATCAATTATTTACATATAATTTTCTATTCCTCTAATACCCCAGTTGACAGCAGGTTTAACTTTTCCAGCTGCGCGCTTACTACCTTCAATCTCGTTTCAAGCTTTTTGCTCTTTTCCGGATCCGGGGTAACCTCCAGTTTTTTTTCATACCGGAATTTTTTATCGGCGAGCAATTCTCGCAGTTCCTGTAATTTTTCTGGTTTTATCTGCTTACCCTGCTCTTTTTTATCGGCCAGGGTTTCAAATTTTTCTACTAGTTCGGTAAATTTCATTAGTGCCTCTCCTATTTATGGCTCGCTCTGGGAATAATATTGGCGGTATATGAATGCGCCAATATTAAGCAGAGGAAGCTTCTTCGAGTTCTTCCTCATCCAGGATTACTTCCTGGGCTGCCTCTGCAATGAGGTCGGCATGTGAGGACAATAAGGCTTGAGCGCTGTCAAGCAGGTGGTTTGAGGTTCCATCGACATAATTAAAATCATTCAACAAGGATGTTGCCATTGCCGGTGTAATCTGATCATCCCTGAGCATTTCGGTAATTCTTGTATTTAATTCTCTTTGGGTGACCAGAATATCCGCTTTCAGTTCGTCTAGCTCGAGTACGGCAAGCGCATGATCATTTTCGTCTTCTTCTCTCAACCGATAAATTTCTCGGAGAATCATTGCAACCTGAAATTTCAGGCGGTTGTATTCTTTTCGAATATACTTGTTGTCGGATAGCATATATCTGGTCGCATTTTTCCTTAAATGTTTGATGTGCTTAACACATTCAACTATTTCTGTCGCAGCATTGCGCAGCCGGAACAACTCTTCGGAAAACAGGCTGGGAATGCTGGATTGGGAGCGGGAAATAAAATCGATGATCGCGCTATAAAGTACTTTAACCCTGCTTTCATATAAGTCGTTTAGATTAAACTCATAGATTTTCCGGTGCTCATCAATGGTTTTTTCAAGGTCCGGTGATTTCAGTATTTCGGTACGATGCAAATTCATTCCATGGGCCATTAGCTCGAATGCCGAATCAAACAAATTCCAGACTTCCTTTTTAACAGAGACCAGCACAGTTTCTGGAAACTCTATTGCTGCATCGTTCAGGTATTTGGGCTCGACAATATCAGGTTCTTTTTCGGGGAAAAATATCAGCAGGTATTTTTCAAGAGGCTGGATCAGGGGAACCATAACCAATACGCCGATTAGGTTGAATAAGGTATGAAAAACAGCAAGTTTCATGGTGTAATTTTCGCTGGCTATTCCCACCTTATTGCTGATGAAATCCACCGTCCAGATGAATTGACTGATGAATGCAATTGCGATGAACCCGGTAATGAGGTTGAATATAAAGTGTGCCCCGGCAAGTCGCTTACCTTGAATATTTGAGCTTAGTGATCCGATAATGGCAGTTACTGTCGTACCAAGATTGGCTCCGATAGCAAGCGCTAGCGAATTTTCATAGGTAACTTGAGATGCGGCCAACGCGGTTAGTATTAATACCAGTGTTGCATGGCTAGACTGCATGATAACGGTTGCCGCAGCACCTATTGCAGCAAAAAGGAACAAGCCGGGATATCCCGTTACAGCCAGCGAGGCGAGGTCAAAGCTGTCTTGAAACGCGGAAAATCCTTCCTTCATATAGTGAATTCCTAAAAACAGGAAGCCAAGTCCTGCCAGGATCGCACCCATGCCCCTCAGGTACCGGGTTTTCTGGAATGCCAGGATGATACCAAACACCAGCATCGGCATGGCGTAGGCTGAAATCTTTACTTTCAGCCCAAAGGCGGCTATTAACCAGGCGCCGGTTGTGGTGCCAATATTAGCGCCAAAAATGATTCCGATACCGGCAGCCAATGTAATCAGTCCGGCACTGATAAATGAAATGGTGATCACGGAAACCAGGGAGCTTGATTGCATGATAGTCGTTGAAATAATGCCAAATAACAGGCTTTTCCAGGTCCTGTTAGTTGTTTTTTGTAACAGTTTTTCTAATACCCCACCGGTAAAAGCCTTAAATCCCTCACCCAGGAAGAACATGCCAAATAAAAATATGGAAACGCCGGCAGCCACTTCTTTGAAATTGGGACTTACCCAAAATCCATAAGCGAGAATTAGCAATATACTAGGTAGAAATACTTTTTTTAGCATCGTGATCTCAATAGGCTGGCTTAGTCAGACAGTCCACATTCGGTAACCGCGGGAGGTTAATTATTATCGGTGAAAGACGGGCTAATTTTACAGAGGCTTCGTCCCATAAGCCATCTAATTGATCACAGGGCTCCTCTGCTTTTAACCCTGCTGTATAAAGCCTGAAACGGTAGGCCTGAGTAAAGGTGTTCTGGTGCGAGCAGGCCAGGATTACTCCGGGCTAATCTTCTTTTATCTCGTGTTGGGAGGCAATTTTGAAAAAGGAGAAGGGGAGCATGACATTGCCGCCAACTGTTACTACTGTCACGGTAATATCATGAAACCCGACAGTGTTGAGATTAAGCTGCTTCGCTTGGGTTAGCGATCCAGGTTCTCAGTTGGCGGATAAGTGACATGTCGGACGACCATAAGTAGACGTAACCACCCGCGTCGGTTACTTCGTCGATAGCCTCGACCTGTATCACCATGGCGTCGGGTTCCGCCTGCGCGAAACGTTGTAAAAAATCCTTGCCGTAGCCTCGATAATGGCCATGAGACTCCTTCTGTGGAAATCCCCAGTCCACCGTGAGCGCACGTGTGTAAGGGGCAGGAACCGTGATCTGAATCAATCCTTTGGGACGGGTGATACGCATCAGCTCTCGCATGCCCTCACGATCGTTCGCTACATGCTCAAGCACGTGGTTGCAGATTACCAGATCATAGCTAGCGTCCTTGCGGTCGATGGCTTCGAGGTCAAGCGAATTATCGCCCTGGAACACGGAGACTTCGTAGGAATCGAACCACGCCGGATCGACGCCGATATCCGGGCTTAGCTGCAATACTTTCAGACCGGCGAGATAGTCGTCTGGCAACTGGGCGTAGACCTGGCGCAACTGGCGATGCCTCTCTAGCGACTGGCAGCGATTGCAGCGGGGTGGTTTTCCCGTGCTGCTCTTGCGATCGTTGGGTCCGAGCACGAATTGCATCCCCCCGCATATATTGCACCTTGCTAGCCTGGGTTTTAGCGATCCATGTTTACTCCAATCACGAGTATCTATCCGTTTTGTTTTCATGCTATTAACCCGGTGACACCAGGTGTCTGGTCCTCTATCACCCATATATCTCTCCTTTTTCGTCTGGTGTCTATAGTAAAATTTGACCGTGAAATATACCGATAATTCCATATCGGCATCCTTGAATATATCCCTGGCAACGCTTTCGGGATTAACCGGGTATCAGGGAAGCACCAAATTTATTTAAAGCGAAGGCTGAGGTATACTGCCCGGCATTAATCGGGACCCCGATTTACTTATTTAGATACGCAGATCATGTGGGATTCGTTTAGTAACCGGCAGGTTTACTACTCGTTTGCTACTGTTAATTTACCAGAGGAAATAATCGATGAAATTTAGTCCCTGTATTGGAAAATGTACTGACGAAGGTACTCATTGTGAAGGTTGTGGTCGCAGCCATGAAGAGATAGCTGAAATGATGGTACCGGTAGGCGTTTTGATAGCGATTGCCGAAAAAATGAAATATGAAAACTTTGAAGAATTTGCCGATAGTGTTGCCAGCACCATAAAGTACAAGATGGGAGCGGGCCACTAATACATTTTTAAAAAGCGGCGCAGCCAATTCCCTTGATCCCCAATAGAATTACCGGGTTAATCAAGCGTTAGTGATAGCGTCGTATCGTATCCCGGGACGTTTAGCGGACAATGATTAAATTTGCTTCAGGGCCGGATGAAATGGTCGGTCAGGGAACGCTTATATAGAAAAATCAGGAAAAGCCTCAGCGCAATATACTGGTACAAATCGATGGTGTAACGTAGCCACGGTACTCGATTTTCAGGTTGCTTCCACAGGTGAGACGTCACGAGGCAGTCTGGCTCGCTGATTGCAGTAGCAGCAACCGCGATGCGATAGTCTTCGCTGGCGTCAGGGTGCGATTTGAGGCCCTTGACGATATATCCGAGGTACTCGGCCGAAGGTTTCAAATTCGGGGTAGAACGGTTGGTTTGATAAAAAAATAGCTTCACTCCGTCTTGTTCAACAAATGTACGCCGGTACCTGTTCAAAACAGGTACTACCTCATAAAAATCCATTCGTGCGGCGTCCCTGCCCGAGAGCGTGTAGAGAAAACCGTGAAGTGATTCACCGGGAGCAGGTTCGGCAGAAGCGAATCCGCAGCCTGACCATGGTGACGGATGATCAAAGCGCAGGCCGTAATCTCTGAGCGTGAAATGCTTTACTGCGAATGGGGTAATCCGCCGTTCCTTGAGCACGATGTCGCTCAGGTTGGCACCGAAGGCCAGGTACTGAACCTGTTGGGTTCCGTGGCCGAAAAGACGAGTAATGTTGCAGACTTCAAACAGAAGTCGCCAAATTATGTAGCGAATCATGGGACGCCTGAATGATCGGGTAACGGTGAGACGATACTTAATTATGTTATTTGGGTCAATTACTCTTACCGAAAATCATCACACCATATAATAATGGCTAACCTAGTTGCAGAAAGGTTCCGCTCGAGCAATTAATTCTTCGAGGTCGGATTCGTCGGGATTTCTGGGTTTGCCAGGGTGGATGATGGCTACCTGACATGTTTCGGCGGCCTCCACCAGTTCACGATAGGTGCCTGCGTCCGGATCGGCGATATATGCTCGTTTGTCTTCGTCGTAGGCGAACATCCGGTCATTGAGCTCGGTGCACTCGTTACAGGTCGTGCAGCGAATGGTCTCTATCCAGGCATCATCGGAAGAAATTTCAGGCGCTTCTTCTGGGACCGGCTCCACTGCTGTATCGATTGCGACAGGTTTTTGCTGTGATTCGGCGACCACGGCTTCCTGCGATTGGGTCGTGGTGACCGCCACAGTAGGCGATGCTGGAGCGGCTGAAGCCTGTATGATCAGTTGCTGCCTTTCCTCCTCCCAGACTTCTTTTTCCAGGGCCAGGGCCTTCAATGCATGGGAATTGTTGATTCCACCCTGTTCCTGCAGGTTACGCCACAATTCACGACAGCGTTTTGCGGCGTCAATCAGCTTGATATCGCAAACTGCCCGATGTAGCACGTCGTCTTCGTCGATTAACAGTACATAGGGCACCTTATCCTTATCCGAATTTGACTCGAGGTCCAAAAATAATTCTGCGGGCACCATATCGCTACTCCAGTGCGTCTTCGGTATGCAGGCAAAGTGCGCGTCTACGTGGCTATCGCAGGCGATGAAATCAAGCAGGGTAAATGCAGTCTTCTCTGTATCACTATTATGCTCGGAATCTTCGAATCTGAGTGTATGCTGTTGCCAGTCTTGCTCGGGACAGGGGTTGCCGTCGAGGTGGAATCGTGACGCCAGGTCTTCACCGGATGCCGGGTCGAATACAAAGCTGGGAAAGACGCGTGATTCCGTTGCTGCGGCAGCTGCCAGATAAGAGGGCTGATTGCTCTTCTCACCGGAATACACACTGAACAGGGCAGGCGTATCGCTACAGAGGCCACTCATGATCCGATCACGTAGCTGGTAAAGCGATGATGCGGCCGACTGCAGCACGAATACGTTGTTCAGACCCAGCGCCATACGCGCTATTTGCTGGCCTTGCGTACCAAAAGACAATTGCCCCGAAGCGGTCGATAGTTCGCCGACTGTATTATCTGTTTCGGTGATTATCTTGAATGGGAAGCCACTACGAAGCGTATCGAGTACGGCTTGCGGATTCGTTGCCTCATCCCCGTCTTGCAGATACACCAGGTAAGACGGGAACAACGACAGGTCTTCGGGCCCCAGTTGATCTTCGTCGAACTGGTTATAAAAGAAATCGTGGCGTGACTCATCGTAACGGTTTTCAAGTTCTAACTCCGCTATGCTAATGGCCTTGACAAGAGCAGCCATATCCGGCAAACGTTCCCGGAAAGCCTTGAGCGCCTCTTCACAGTTTTCAAAAGTGAAACCGAACGAATTGTTGTCACCATTGGCGGTCACGAAGCTCTGAGATTGAAATACCGAGATAGCCTCTTTAATCCGCAGCTGGCGTTTTTCAGGCAGGGGTTCGCCAACCGGTGCTGATTTCAAGATACGGGCCATGGCCTGGAAATCAAACACCGACCTGTCGCCAGAACCCACGGAACTTTCAAGATTTCCAGCCTCTCGAGCCTTACCCGAACGCAGGTAATCGATACGAAGAATATCCGAGAGCCTCTGCATCAAGCGATCGATTTTGGTGCGCAGTTGAACAGACTTAATTCGTTGACTCTGATTCCAGGCATGCGTGATAAGCCGTCCTGGAAGTTGAGTATCGCAGTCGATAATATCTCCATCGACACCCAATTCAGCGTATGCTTTTGCGAGATTGCTATCCATTGTTGAACGAAGCGGCTTGCTCGTGCCGGAAAGCAGCTTTAACCTCGCCTCTTTCCATAATAAAGACAGGGACCCATTTCCCCCCTGGTTCACCAGGTTCCTGATTTCCTGTTCCTGGCTGAGAATCTGGCGCCTTATTCCCTCACTATTGATCCCTTCCGGGGCGACTTCCTGCAAGCTCGCATCAATGGCGTCGGTTAGCGACCTGATCCATTCATGGCCCTGGTCGTCGGCAACCAAAATGAGAGGAAAGTCATAACGGAGTCTCGACAGATCGCGGTAATCTGCAAACAGGGCGGGTCGCAACTGTTGCTGGCTAATTTTTTCAGCGGGCAATCCAGAGCGATCACCGAGCAGGTAAAAAGCAGCAAGGTTGATTTTGGGAGTTGCAGTTGAGCGTGGGAAGGAAATGGGAATCTCTTCATTTCCTGATCCAATTGCAGATTCCAGATTCATGCTGTTGCTCCCATGGGGTCGATGGCCACTTTGTCGAATTCACTCCTGAGGAAATCGGCCACGCCCTCCGTCGTATTCATTGTATCTGGAACCTGGACATCTTCGTAGCAGGGTATGTCCGGGTTTTTGTATAGTACGCCCACCGGTATCGGGTCGTGGCTGGAGGCGATTTCGCGTGCCCGATTGCGATCAGCAGGGTCGTGAACTTCCTGGTTACGGTATATCCGCCCCAGCTCCGGACTGATGTCGAGACCGTTCTCGTGCTTGAGCAATAGCATGCGCTCAGGATTTTGTACCCATTCGTCGTAGCGATTAGCGAGAAATTCCGGACAGCGCTGCAGTATTCGAATGAAAGAGAAACCCTTGTGGCGGAAACCTTGTTGAATGATGTTGTGCGTAATATCAGGCATCCAGTCCACGGCCTGGGCTACGAAGGAGGCGCTGCGGATGCCCAGCGTTACGCTGATGGGATTCAGTGGTTCAAGGTACGCGCCTGTCGGTGTCGTATTACTGACTTGCCCAACCGGTGATGTCGGTGAAGCCTGGTTCTTGGTTAGACCGTAAATACCGTTGTCCAGGACAATCGCTGTCATGTTCATATTGTAGCGTACCGCGTGAATCCAGTGCGCGGTACCTATGCTGCAACAGTCACCGTCACCCATAATCACAAATACGTTCAGATCTGGACGCTTAATTTTGACACCCTGGGCTACCGGTAGTGCACGGCCATGTAAGCCATGAAAACCGTAAGTTTTCATGTAGTGTGGAAAACGGCTTGAGCAGCCAATACCCGAGACGAATACAGTTTTTTCAGGGGGCAGTTTTTCCTCGCGGCACAGGCGTTGAACCGCGGTAAGTACACCGTGATCACCACAGCCCACACACCAGCGTGGTACAGCACTTTCGTAGTCTTCCAAAAGGTAATTGTTGTCGAGCAATTTCAACATGCATGAAGAAACAGCGGCGCTCATGATTGCACCTCCAGTGATTGCAGTTTGTCCAGGATGACTTGTTCCACGACCCCTGGTTTTAGCGGCTGGCCGTTAACTTCTGAATAACAGTCGATGTCTACCAGGAACCTTGAACGTAATATCAGGGCAAGCTCGGTATAGCGACGGTTATCTTCATCGATTAACTCGCTTTCAAGGCTATCAGACCAGTTGTTCTCGATGGTCATCACCTGCTTGAAGCGTCCGAGCACCTCACGTATACCGGAAGCCATAGGTTGGATAAATTTCAGATGCAAGGAAGAAACCTGGTGACCTTTTGCACGTACCCGGTCGACAGCCTCTTCGATTGAACCCTTGGTACTACCCCATCCAATCAGTAGCAAATCGCCTTCTTCCGTACCGTAAACAGTAGGTGCTTTTAGTGTCTTTTGGAGTGCAGCCAACTTGAGGCTCCTGTGTCGCACACCTTCCACATTTGCTTCGCTGTTGTAGGCAACGCAACTATTACGGTCATGCGCTAAACCGGTCAGCGTGTGCATGCCTCCAGGCTGTCCAGGGATGAAGCGGCGGGCGATTCCGGTACTTGCATCCCAGTCATAGGCCAGCGCATCCTCGGGCACCGGGCTCTGGTCAAACGGTGGGGCATGCCAGTCTTTGCTATAGGCTGGTCGTGGAAATATTTGTTGAGCAGAAGCCAGGTTGGCATCAGACAGCACCACGACGACGACATTGAAAGTCTCGGCTATTTTGCGGGCGGTGATCATTGAGTAAAAGCAATCTTCGATATCTGAGGTGGCCATTACCACTTTAGGGTTATCGCCGTGACCACCAAAGCAGGCAAAAAGCAGATCTGATTGCTCGGTTTTGGTGGGCAAACCGGTGCTGGGACCGCCGCGCATCACGTTGACGACTACCAGCGGAATTTCTGCCATGACCGCCAGCCCCAGGGTTTCCTGTTTGAGCGCAAATCCAGGGCCCGAGGTAATGGTCACCGCGCATTTTCCAGCATAGGACGCGCCGATAGCAAAAGCGCAGGCCGCAATTTCGTCTTCTGCCTGGTGTACCAGGCCACCCGTTTGATTAAATACTTCGCTAAGGTAATGTGATGCGGAGGTTGCCGGGGTGATCGGGTACATCGCACAGACTTCCATTCCCGATGCCATTACGCCCATGCCGATGGCAACGTTACCGTTGATGACGATCTGGGATTCGGTTACTTTTGCAGGTGGAATCTGGTAGTGGATATCGAGGTTATCTGCCGCCCACTCATATCCGGCCTCCAGCAACCCAATGTTGGGGTTGATAACGGCTGCCCCTTTTTTTCTAAAGATATAGGCAATCTGGTCGCGCCCAAGTTGTAGATCCAGCGAGTAGATATGGCACAACATCCCCAGCACAAACATGTTTTTACCGCGATGCGGGTCGCTGACCAGGCGCAGGCATTCTTCTTCCATCGGAATTTCGCGGACGTCATAACCGCCCTGGAGCATTTCATTTATGGCGTCGGCATACATTGCCGCTATGGTCGGGTCTTTGTGGGTTTTCCACTTATTTTCCAGTAGTACTATGCAGCCAGGCTTTAACTCTTGCTCGCGAAACCTACGCAGCATGACCTGATCATTGAAAGCGATCATCAGGTCGGCCTCGTCGCCACCGTTGGTCAGGCGGCGCGATGCCAATCGGACGCGGTTGCCGCTGGCACCCTCGATACTGCGTGCCGGTGGTTGAATTTCAGCAGGAATGATCTCCACCGTCCAAATACTGTTACCCATGCGAGCCGCAATTGTGCCAAAAGACTGGCCGCACTTTTGCGCACCTTCACCGGAGTCGCTGACAATTTCGACAGTGTGCTCTTCCAGAATCACTGCAGATCGGTGTTTATTGGAGATATCTTTGGGTTGAATCTTTACAGTCGACGTATCGGGTTTACGGTTAGCTGCCTTTTTACTCACCGCCGCATTTACCCTGCCTTTAGCGGTTCTGTCTTTTAACGAAGTATTCACACGACCTCCTGCAAGGTTCGTATTCTAGTAAAATTCCTTTCCTCACGAACAATCCCGAAAAGCTTGTTTTCTGGACCTGCTCTTTCATTTTGGTACACCATGTCGGTATCCCGAATACCGAGGTATTCCTTCATCGACGCAGCCGCCTGGCGCCCCGCGCCCATCGCCAGAATCACTGTCGCCCCGCCGGTCACTATGTCCCCGCCAGCGTAAACGCCAGCAAGCGAGGTGGCCATGTTTGCATCGGTTTCGATGAATCCCCACTTATTGAGTTTGATGTTAGACGTTTGTCCGATGATTGGATTAGCGCTGGTGCCAATCGCGTATACAATCGTGTCGGCTTTAAATTCGAATTCACTGCCCTGAAGCGGGACAGGTCGCCGTCTTCCTGACTCATCTGGCTCACCCAGTTCCATCTGGATACAACGCATGCCGCTCACGTTACCCTTGCCATCATCGAGGATTTCAAGCGGGGCGCTAAGCCAGTGGAACTCGACACCTTCTTCTTCAGCATGTTCGATTTCCTCGTTGCGGGCAGGGCTTTCCTCGATGGTGCGGCGGTAAATACAATATACTTTTTCAGCGCCCATTCGTAGCGAAACACGCATTGCGTCCATAGCAGTATTGCCCGAACCGATTATCGCAACATGCTTGCCCAGGCCCAGCGGGGTATCGTGGTTTGGAAAGTCCCCGGCCTGCATCAGGTTACAACGTGTTAGCAATTCGTTAGCAGACAATACACCATTTAAAAACTCACCCGGGATATCCATGAAACGAGGTGTGCCGGCACCTGTGCCGACGAACACTGCGTCGAAACCGAGTTCATCGATCATTTGCCCGATGGTAAACAGGCGACCGACCAGGGTGTTGCATTCAATCTTTACGCCCAGTTTGGTCAGCTTGTCGATTTCGGCCGCGATTACGGAGTCGGGCAGACGAAATTCAGGGATGCCATAGCGCAGCACACCACCTGGTTTGTGGAAAGCCTCGTAAACCGTGACATCACAACCGGCTTTTGCCATATCCGCCGCACAGGCGATACCGGCAGGCCCGGAGCCGACGATTCCGATCCTGTAGCCGTTTGCCTCCATGTAAGGGATATTTGACCAGCCATTGTCTATGGCCTGATCACCAACCCAGCGTTCAAGCCGTCCGATAGCAACCGGTTCCAGCGTTTCGCCAACAGGGCATACGCCTTCGCATTGATCTTCCTGGGGGCAGACCCGGCCGCAAATGGCGGCCAACAGGTTGGCGTCACTGAGGACGTCGTAGGCACCACGGTAGTCCTTGTCGATTATTTTCTGGATGAAGCCTGGAATATCGATACGCACCGGGCAAGCGGGTACGCAGGCCGGATGGGCGCACATCAAGCAGCGTTCTGACTCGACCAGGGCGTCTTCCAGGCTGTAGCCGGTGGCGACTTCACTAAAATTCTTTACACGCTCTAATGGCACCTGTACCGGCATCGCTGTGCGGTCCTGGGGGATGGTTCTAATAGTTTTTTTAGCCATGATTAGGTTCTCGCTTTACAGCTTTCAGTCCATTTTTCGACGGCAAGTTTTTCTTCTTTGGAAAATCGTCCCAGACGGTTTATCAAGTCGGCGAAATCCACCAGGTGGCCATCAAATTCCGGGCCGTCGACACAGGCGAACTTCATCTTATCACCCAGCTTGACGCGGCAACCGCCACACATGCCGGTACCGTCAACCATTACCGGGTTCAGACTGACAGTCGTTTTGATTCCATAAGGTCGCGTGGTTTCGGCGCAGGCCTGCATCATGACAGGCGGGCCAATCGCCAGCACTTCCTTGATATCCGGGTGCTTTTCAATCGCCAGCTGGACGCCATCAGTGACTCGCCCCTTGATACCTGTCGACCCGTCATCGGTACAGATAATGAGCTCATCACAGTATTCTGAGAACTTGTCATCCCAGAAAACCAGATCCCTGGTGCGGAAGCCGACGACACCGATCACATAAGCGCCTGCTTCCTTGTATGCTCGTGCCTGTGGGAACACGGGTGCGACACCAAGACCGCCGCCAACGCAGACGACTTTCCCGACGTTGCGAATGTGACTTGGCTCACCCATGGGGCCGGTCACGCTGATCAACTGAGTGCCTACCTGACAATTACGTTGCATCTCTTTGGTGGTTTTCCCTACCGCCTGTATGACAAATGTAATGGTGCCCTGTTCACGGTCGAAGTCTGCAATGGTCAGCGGAATTCGTTCTCCCTCTTCACGCGACATCACGATCACGAACTGTCCGGGCTGAGCGGCATTCGCCATCATCGGATGCCGAATTTCCAGCAGGTAAGTAACATCCGAGAAATCCTCGCGGCGGACGATTTCAATTGCGGAAGCGTGGTAGCCCTCAGGAGTGGATGAATTGCTCTCGTGAAGTTCTCGGTTATTTCTCAAGGACATAGCGATTTTCCTCGGTAAGGAGTCCCTAACATGTTTATATATAGTTGATTCCAGATATTATGTGGAAAAAAAAAGCGACAGTTGATATTGATCAATAAATCGATTTATTAATTTTGCAAAGTTCTTTTCGGGTTGGGCGAGATGTCGGTATAAATATCGGAAGGTATCTCCTTATCCTTCAATCGGTCCGTGATTTCGACTATGAAAGGTAAATGGCAATACCGCGGTCGGTGACTAACAGGGGATTACTCATGCCCGCCTCACTACAGAGACTGGCAATATCTTTCAAACGAACCAGACCGTAGGTAACCGATAGCGGAAAGCTCCAGCCCTGGAGATTTAACCTGTTCATGTTAACAGTAATGCTAAATGATAGAATGTCGAATGCGTGCGGATACCCACTCACTCACGATCACGGTGGCTAGAATGACGATTAGAATCACCGATACCTGGGTCCAGGCCAGGGTGGAAATTGAGGCATCTAGCTGTAGGCCAATGCCGCCCGCGCCAACCAGACCCAGTACCGTTGACTCGCGGATATTGATGTCCCAGCGAAATACCGAAATACCAGCGAAAGCGGGCATAATCTGCGGGATGATGCCGAAGCTTAACTGCTGACCCCGGGTAGCTCCGGTGGCGATGACCGCCTCAACCTGGCTGTGATCGATTTCCTCGATCGCTTCGTACAGTAGCTTGGCGCAAAACCCGATCGAACGCAGTCCTATGGCGATTACTCCAGCGAGGACGCCTGGCCCGATCAGGGTAACCAGCATGAGCGCCCAGATCAGGGAATTGATAGAACGTGAAGAAACGATGATAAACAGGGCTATTGGGCGGACCAGATGAACACTGGGAGTCGTGTTTTGCGCGGCGCAAAACGCCACTGGCACGGCAACGACGAGGGCGATTGCCGTACCCAATGTAGCGATGTTAATCGTATCCCAGACCGGCCCCCAGAGTATATCCATGTAAGACCATTTTGGCGGCACCATTCGTTCGGCCATGTCAGCGGCCTGGCGCGGTGCATCGGTGACAAAGAACCAGATGGTCTTGTCCGATATGAGTCGCCAGCAATAGACAAAAATTGAAACCCCGGTCAGCCAGCCCAGCCACACCGCAAATTGTTTTCGCGTGGTGCGCCGCCGCCAGACTTTTTTATCAGCTATATGCTTAGTCGGCATTATTGGACCCAGCGGCGAATATAACCAGAGCTGTATTCCAACAGCATGACAATGCCGATGATGACCAGCAAAATTGCCGCGGCAGAATCAAACTCGTAGCGATCAAAAGACGTCAACAGCGTTGCGCCGATTCCGCCCCCACCCACGATACCAACGACCGATGACTCCCTGAAGTTGATGTCCAGACGATAAATACCCAAACCTATCATGCGTGGCATGACCTGGGGTTGCACCGAGTAATTCAACCACTGCAGCCAACCTGCGCCGACGGACTTAACCGCTTCCGCCTGCACCGGATCCATGGCCTCTATGTCTTCGGCGAGCAGTTTCCCGTAAAAGCCTATGGTGCCGACACTGAGCGCGAGAAAACCTGCAAAGGGACCAAATCCAAACAGCTTGACAAAGAAGATCGCGAGTATGATTTCAGGAAACGTTCTCGAGACCGCCAGGATCCCTCGGCAAAAATAGTAGACAGGTTTATAGGCCAGGTTCCTGGCCGCACCGAGTCCTACCGGAATAGACAGCATAATCCCTACCACCGTAGACGTGACAGCCATCCAGATACTCTCCAGGATGCCATCCTGTATCGAGTCCCACCTGGAAAGAAAGTCCGGGGGGAAAAAGGCCATCACGAATCGCTTGCTCCGAATAACACCTTCCGCAGCACGAATCCAGTTGATTTCCATCGTACCCAGGGCGAGCGACAGGTAAATCCCGGCACCGAGCCACAATCCCCAGCGCAGCAGCGGGCTTTTGATAAATGGTGGGCGTTTCCAGCTGCGCCTGGCGATTACCTGGTTCAAGAGGCAGGCTTTAGTTCGGGAGTATCGAAATTAGAATTGACAGCTATTCTTTCGTCATCGTCCTCATCGTGGTCTTTGACTTCTTCGATCGTTGCCTCCCAGTCTTCTTCACCATAAATCTGGGTCAGTGCTTCAGGCGTCAGGCCATCTGGCGGGCCATCATAGACGATCACCCCGAGCTGCAGGCCGACGATACGTCGCGCGAACATTTGCGCCAGTAAAACATCGTGAATATTAATGATGGCGGCTAGTTGTCTTTCCTGGCAGAGTTCACAGATCAAGCGCATGATCTGGCGTGACGTCTTTGGATCGAGGCTTGCGGTAGGTTCGTCGACCAATAACAAATCCGGGTTCTGGATCAGCGCTCTGCAAATACCGACGCGTTGGCGCTGACCACCAGATAACTCATCGGCGCGTTTGTCCGCCATGTCATCAAGCCCAACCCTTCCCAGTAGATGGAAGGCTTCATCGATATCAGACTGCGGGAACTTGCGAAAATAACTGCGCCAGAAGCCGACATATCCCAGCCGCCCAGATAACACGTTTTCCATCACTGTCAATCGTTCAACCAGTGCGTATTCCTGAAAAATCATGCCCATACGACTGCGCGCATGCCGCAAGCTTGACGAATTCAATTGGGTCAATTCCTGATCGCCCAGGTATACCTTTCCTGAGGTAGGTTCAACCAGCCGATTGACACAGCGAATCAGCGTGCTCTTACCAGCACCAGAAGGGCCTATAAGGGCCAATACCTGTCCCCGAGGGATTTCCAGACTGACCTTGTTGAGCGCCAGGTCGCCTGTATGGTAACGTTTTTCCAGGTTTTCAATTCGAAGCATCTAGTTGGACCCGTAACTTAAGTAACACCGATTCGATTAGTTGTCTGAGACCAGCCGCGAACAATTAGCCACGAGAATACTCGTGGCTAATCGTTTACCAGCTGTGCGGAATAGTACTACTTGCAGGCGTAACTGACGCCGTTGGCCGCATCGATTTTGCGGATTACATCCCAATCGGATTTATGGTTGATCGCGACAAATCTGCCTTCTTTTTTAAATTCCTTCTGCAGTTCTGATCCCTCCCATTTGAAGGTGAAAAACGCCTGCTTGATCTTGGCGGCCACTTCAGGATGCAGGTTGTAGGCAAGACCATATCCCGTGGTCGGGAAGGTAGCGGATTTGTAAATCGTTGTGATCTGTGAGGGATCGACTACCTTACGATCGAACATTCGATTCATTACTGAGTTCGCGACGGCTGCTACTTCATAGTCTTTGTTGGCTATTCCAAGCACGGAATTATCGTGTTTGCCTGAAAAAACGGTTTTGAAATCAACGTCCTTGACCAGGCCAAATTCAGATTTAAGTAGTGCAGAAGGCGCCTTGTTGCCCGAGTTGGAAGTAGGCGAGGTAAAAGCCAGGGTACGCCCCTTGATATCCGCAGGTGATTTGATATCGCTGCCCGCAGGAACGATGATCTCCATTTCGTAACCGTAAGAGCCATCTTTTGAGGCCATCATCGCAAATGGCACAAATCCAGCGCAGGAAACCGCGACCGGGTTTCCGCCGGTATTAACCCCGGCTATATGCAGGCGCCCGGAACGCATCGCTTCGTACTGCGCCGCGTAAGATTGAACTGGGAAAAATACAACCTTTTTCCCGGTTACTTTTGCCATATGATCAATGAACCCATCCCACACCTTGGCGTAGATAGCCGGGTCTTCGACTGGCGTATATGAAAAAATGATTGTGTCAGGATCGATCCATTTACTTGGATCAAGCGGCAGGTCGGCGACCAGGTCACGATCGCGGTCGCAATATTGTTTATCCAGCGTGCCCCGGAAACAGTCTTCTGCAGCCACGGCATTGTTGGAGAAAGAAATGAAAATCAGTAACCCTACTAATTTGGCAAAAGCCGAGATAGATTTATACATTTTTATTTTCCTGTTATGTTAGTTTTAAGTTGTGGAAACTATTTCAATTGCCTTTCCTTTGACTTTATTTTCCCTCCTCAAGCGATTCATTATCACTAATCGATCGTAATGATGCAACTTTGGTAAAAAATTGAACAGTAGTCTCTTGATGGCAAGTAAATAATTAGATAATTGGGTAGAGTGACTTACGTAGTATGGAACCAATGAAACGCATCCGCGGGCTGGAAGCGATACATGACCGCTATGATATTTTTCTTGTCGATGCCTGGGGTGTATTACACGATGGGACAGACTGCTATCCAGGCGTAATTCACTGCCTGGAACAACTAGCGGGGCGGGGCAAGCAGGTCATCGTGTTGTCAAATGCAGCCAGACGACAGGATGTCATTATTCAGGAGTTGGAACGCGTAGGCATCCCGAAAAATAGGTACCAGATGATCGTGTCGTCGGGAGAATTGACCTGGCAAGCACTCAGGGGGCGTTACTCGGTGGAGCAATACGGCGAAACGGGGTACTACCTCGGGCCTGAGCGAAGCAGGTCAATTCTTGATGGTTTGAATTTTCGATGGCTGGAATTTCTCGAGGGAGCCAGTTTTGTGCTCAATACAGGTGCGCCGACAGGTAACCCGAAAAATTCAAATTCACTAATTCCCCTGCTTGAAAAGATGGTTTTAAGGCAGATGCCTATGATCTGTGCCAATCCCGACCAGGTTGCTAT
>CAZJEJ010000019.1:18484-27189 GCA_964544945.1 uncultured Gammaproteobacteria bacterium
AGATGGTTTTAAGGCAGATGCCTATGATCTGTGCCAATCCCGACCAGGTTGCTATTCGAAGTGGTGAAATGGGTATTTCGGCAGGCGCCATTGCAAGACATTTCCAGTCGCTGGGCGGTGAAACTGTCATATATTATGGTAAACCATACCCCGAGATATTTAACGTGGCAGTCGATACATTGAAGGGTGTCGATAAGTCACGGGTGCTCATGGTAGGAGATGCGTTCGAAACTGACATTAGGGGTGCGGTCAACTACGGTATAGACTCATTGCTTGTTGCCGGTGGAATACACGACGCCGAACTACAACCGCTTTGTGAAAAAACTGTCGCTCGATGCGCTACCGTCTACGGTGCGAGGCCTAATTATTTTTGCCGGTATTTTTCTTATTGAGGTGTAGAAAGCGCCAGCCAGGTCGTGCGACTGGTTGCGGCGCTGGTATCCAAATATGGCAAAAGAATTACAGTATTAATGCGATCCAATTTAACATCGTCGATAATGTGAGAATATTTACAATACTTAAGGTCATGGTTATTGTTCTATGAATAGAGATGAAATCTATGCCGGATATACGAGGGTAGCGTGTCGGATCAAAGGCGAATGAAACCACTTTCAACTTTTCCTCACGCTGATCTCAAGGCTATCCGGGGGGTCTTTACTGATATCGACGACACCCTGACCACAGATGGGCAGTTAACGGCTGAAGCCTATTCTGCAATGGAACGATTGCGCTTGTTGGGATTGACTGTGGTGCCCGTAACTGGACGGCCAGCGGGTTGGTGCGATCACATTGCACGGATGTGGCCAGTGGATGGAGTAATCGGGGAGAGCGGTGCATTTTATTTTCGCTATGACCGGGAAAAGCGACACATGAGTCGACATTATAGCGATGGAGATCGAAAGCGCGCCGCCAATCGAAAGCGGCTGGTGGCTTTGGGGCATCATATCCTGGAACAGGTGCCTGGCGCGGCTATCGCCTCTGACCAACACTACCGAGAGACAGACCTTGCCATAGATTTTTGCGAAGATGTTGCCCCGTTGCCAATGTCTAGTGTCGATCGTATAGTCGCTCTTCTCGATGCAGCGGGTGCGACTGCCAGGGTAAGTTCCATTCACGTCAATGCGTGGTTTGGCAGCTACGATAAACTGACGATGACCAGGCAATTTGCCTCGGACTGTCTTCGCGTCAACCTTGACGATGCCGAGGGCGAATTTATTTTTTCCGGAGATTCACCGAACGACGCGCCCATGTTTGATTATTTTTCTAATTCAGTGGGTGTAGCCAACGTACGCGATTTTGAAAACAGCCTCACGATTGCCCCGACCTATATTACTGAAAATAAGAGTGGCGCCGGGTTTGCTGAGCTGGCGACAATCCTGATTAATGCGCGGGGGGGGCTGTGACAATGCGCGCGTTTTCAGCAATCATCTACTATCCGGAATATCGACAGGCAGAACTAAAAGCCGGATTAACAAAGGGAATTTACCCGGCCCTTACGATACCAGCAACTTCTTGAAACCACAGAAATCCGACGCCCGGCCTTACCATCAGGATCGGATCGCAATTAATGTTTGTTAATATTCAAACTGCGCATACAGGGGTAAATGGTCAGACAATTCCCTCCATGGTTGGCCGTTTAAGCACTGACACTCGAGTAACTTTAAATGGTTGAAATAAATTCGGTCCATTTTTAAAACTGGCCAGTTTGATGGAAAGGTCTTGGCATATTTTCCATGTGATACACGAAACGCTTCCTGCATCGCCAGTAATGATTCTAGATGTTTGCCCATGCGCCCGTTCCAGTCATTGAAGTCACCAGCCATTATGACAGGCTCACCCTCGGCGACTACATCATTGATGTAATGCCGGAGAATATTAATTTGCCGCTTCCGCTCGAATCCTACCACCTCAAGATGCACACAAATCAGGTGTAAAGGTATGTTACTGCCCGATAAATGGGTAACGCCATGTAACAAACTTCTACTGGCACGACGGAAACGTGACAGGTTTATATTTTTCCAGCGCTCAAATGGGTGACTGCTTAGTATCGCATTACCATGATGTCCCTTGCTATAGATGGCATTTTTACCATAGGCATAGTGAGGCCAGAGGGTATCCGCAAGGAATTCAAACTGTGACACCGCTGGCCAACCCGAAACCCTGGTTTCGTGATGATAATGACGCCCCTGAATTTCCTGCAAAAATACAATATCAACATCTGCCTGGTGTAGATACCGTCGAATTTCGTGCAGGACGAATTCACGATTGCGCCGGTCGAAGCCTTTGTGAATGTTATAGGTCAGGACTTTAAGCATGTCTGGCTAATATGATAGAGGTATATTGTGGAAAGTTATCCCTTAGACCTTCAACAGGTGAGAATTGTTGCTGAAGGCATTCAATGAATACCAGTCTTTTCCCTTAAAAATACCGACTAATTTTCTTAACCCTTTTTTTGAAGAACCTTGTTCTGGTCACGGGATTATGCTTGACGGGAGCGGGCAAGGTTGCGGCTAGTTCTATCGCCTGCCTGGGCGATAACGCCCCAGCCGATTTCCCCCAGTAGTACCTCGCGGCAGCTTCGACGCCATAGATACCACGACCAAATTCAGCCACGTTAAGATAGAGTTCGAGAATTCTTTTTTTCGTCAGATTCCGCTCCATACCGATAGTCAGTAACAACTCGTGCCATTTACGTAACGGGTTTCGGGAAGAACTGAGGAAGATATTTTTAACCGTCTGCTGGGAAATGGTGCTGCCACCGTAAACCAGTCTTTTTTCAGACAGGTTGTATTCCATCGCCGCCTGCAAGGCTTCCATATCGATACCCGAGTGTGAATAAAAGCGGGCGTCTTCAGCGACGATCAGCGCTCGAACCATATGTCTCGATATTCTGCCGATAGGCTTTTGCTTCCACGACAGTCTGGGCCATTTCGGATTTCTGTATTGATCAAAAATATACTGGCGGATGAAATTCGATTGCTGAATCGGACCTTCCTGGTAGAGTGACCAGTCTGGCCAGATACCAATCAGGTAACCGGTGTCCATAATAAGTATCAGTAACAGAATTCTTAGGCACCACCGCACGAGGCGCACGGCGGCCCGTTTTTTCAGAAAATAATTAAGACGTAATTTTAAGGAATAAAATGACATGGTCTGATAGCGGCTCCCTAATTCTATTTATAAACCAGAATCGCCTTCTCTACCGTTATAATATTTCATTTTCCGGGTAAGCAAAAAATCTGTATTTGCCTGTAAGCCGTGACCTGGATCGCTTAACCTCCGTTAAAAAGGCAAGTAGATCGATAGCGGTGACTCATCGAAAAACCAGTTTCGAGTGATCGAAAAATTTCGTGTAGATTTAATCATATAACTGAAAAAATCTGCTTATAATCACTGGCCTTAAAACAGTGGTATAGGCCGTGTACGGAAATCGAAATCCCGCAGTCGCTCATCATACACCAGTACCGGGTATTAAGGCGTTCGCAATGCTTTCCGCGTTTGAAAGTGCATCCAGGGCGATAATAGTATCGGTTTTACCGATCGCAATGTACCAGGTTTTTACCGATGCCAGAATAATTTCAGAAGTCTATTTTTTGATCGGTTTTTTATCACTGGCGATGGCACTGTCGGTGCCGTGGATTGGTCTGTTCGTTCCAAGGCGATGGCTTTATACCACCGCTGTCATTGTATTTATTATTGGTTCGACTATCGGCGCGATCGCCGAATCCTGGGTTCTTGCCGTCGGTCTCGGTTTTATGACGCTTTCGGTAGTTGTGATTACTGTATGCTTCAACGCTTATGTAATGGACTACGTGAGTCGTTCCAGATTGGGCGAAATTGAAACCCTACGTCTTTTCTATAGTAGCGCAGCATGGACTACAGGACCTTTTCTCGGTATCTGGCTTATGGGTATTTGGAGACCTGCACCTTTTTTATTGTCCGGATTCGCCGCCAGCATCTTATTGGTCATATTTTGGCGGATCAGGCTCGGCAATGGAAAAGCCATTCAGAAAGCAAAAAGCAGGCCCCCCAACCCGTTTGCTTATCTCCATCGATTCGCCAAGCAACCACGACTGCTGGCCGGGTGGACATTCGCGGTGATTCGCGCCAGTGCCTGGTGGGTATACGTGGTCTATCTGCCGATATACGCGATAGAAAATGGCTACAGCGAACAATTGGGCGGTATCCTTCTGTCGGTAAGCAATGCCTTCCTGTTTCTAACACCACTGATGTTAAAGGCGATGCGTGGCCATGTTCGTAAAGCCGTGATATTGGGCTTTGCCGGGGCCGGGATATTATTTTTAATCGCTTCGTTCGACCTTGCCGGGCAGTCTCTTGTTATCGTATTGTTGGTGAGTGCTTCGGTGTTTTTGATTTTGCTCGACATGTGCGCCGGGTTGCCCTTCCTGATGGCTGTAAGGCCATCCGAGCGAACCGAAATGGCGGCAGTTTATTCTACCTACAGAGATTTTTCTGGCGTTCTTACGCCGGGCGCAGCGAGCCTGCTGTTAATTTTCTTACCCATACAATTTATGTTTAGCCTCGCGGCTATCGGCCTGCTTGGCTGTACTTATCTGGCGACTAAATTACACCCTCGCCTGGGCAATAATAAAACCACCCGAATAGCAATCGATTATCTGACTGAAGAGGTTTAACAAACCTCGCACTCTACCCGATAACAGGTGTCACGCTATCTGGCGCAAACTAGTGCTGAAGTGAGGTGATTTTTTTCGAAATATGCTGCACAATCCAGTGCTTCAAAATATGACTGGTTAAGGCCAGCCGAACAAGGGGAAAGATTTGTACAGCATTGCGGAACAGCGCCTCTCACGGCTAATCGATAGTGGGATTGACGACCTGTTGACCTCTGGTCAGGTGGGTCTCGAAAAAGAAAGTTTGCGGATCATGCCCGATGGTAGCCTGGCGCAAACCCGACACCCCAGGGCTCTTGGCTCTGCGCTGACTCATCCATACATCACCACCGATTACTCGGAGGCCCTGGCGGAATTCATTACTCCGCCCAGCGATTCGATTCCCGCTGTTTTGGATTTCCTGCGAGATACCCAGCGATTTGCCTATGAAAATATGGACGGTGAATTTCTCTGGGCCACCAGTATGCCTTGTATGGTCGCCGGAGAAACCAGTATCCCCATCGCCGAATATGGAAGCTCGAATCCGGGTCTAATGAAAACTGTTTACCGACGAGGCCTTGGGCATCGATACGGGCGTTTAATGCAGGTTATCGCCGGTGTCCATTTCAATTATTCGTTTGGTGATGCTTTCTGGTCCACGTTTCAGGAAATTGAAAAGGATAGTCGACCATTACAGGATTTTACCGCCGACAGTTACTTCGCACTAATTCGTAATCTGCAACGTTTCGGTTGGCTTGTGCCCTATTTGTTCGGTGCATCCCCCGCGGTTTGTAAATCTTTTTTGGGTGGGGCCGAGACAAATCTGGATGAATTTGACGCCTCCACCTACTACGAGCCCTATGCGACCTCTTTGAGAATGGGCGATATCGGTTATCAAAATAACAAGGAATCCAAAACAGGGGTCAAAGTTTGCTATGACAATTTGAATGCTTATGTCGCCAGTCTTTCACGGGCGATAGAGACGCCCTGTCCCGAGTATGAAAAACTCGGTGTGGTGGTGGAGGGGCGTCACGAACAGCTCAATGCCAATATTCTGCAAATTGAAAACGAATACTACAGTACGATTCGCCCCAAGCAACTTGTCGATACCTTCGAGAAACCGGTGCACGCGCTTAAGACAAGAGGGGTACGTTATATAGAATTACGGTCTATTGATGTAAATGCTTTCGAGCCGCTAGGCATTAATGAGCGCCAGTTACGCTTTCTGGAAGCCTTCCTGATTTTTTGTCAATTGCATGAAAGCCCCATGATCAGCGACAAAGAAGGTGAGCACATCGATCACAATGAACTTAGAGCCGCACATCGTGGTCGTGACCCGCATCTGCTGTTGCATCGAGGGGATGAAAAAATACTGCTTCGAGACTGGGCCAGGGAAATTATTAGTGCCATGTCCGGCGTATGCGAAATACTCGATAAAGGCCTGGCAAACAAACCCTACAGCACGTCTCTGGCGGCGCAACAGGACAAGGCGCAAGATGCTGACTTTACGCCATCGGCGCGTATGCTGGCGGCGATGCGCCGCGAGGGCGAGGGTTTTTACCACTTTGGGTTACGCATGTCACAACAGCATCAAACCTATTTTGGTAGTTTCGATCTGGACCCGGAACGTCGTGAATTGTTTAATCGTCTCACGAAAGAGTCTCTTGCTGAGCAGCAAGCCATGGAAGGGGACAACGATGAACTATTTGCCGATTACCTGCAACGCTACTTTCTCCAGCAGGTTTAGTCCCTCGCACATTTGCCGTTGGAAACCGGAGTCATCCATGAAGAAACTAAAAAATGAAAAGGAAATGGTAAAGAAGGCGATCGCCGAAGGCATGAAATATGGTGAACAAAGAGGTGTTGTCGAATTTGAGCCAACTGATTCAGCAAGTGAAAAAATCCTGTATATATACCGGTTGCTTGTCCACGACAAGGTGATACAACCCATTCCGGAAGACCAGGTATCACAGAAATCGATGATGCATAAACTGGCAATCTGGGCATCGAAGTTAGAGTAATGGTCGGTTTGCTAACTGTAGGAAAAAAGCTAATACAAAATGCGCCCTGAGGCCTTGAAGGATTTCAAGGTGCTTGCTTCGATGCGCTTACGAATCTCGGACCCTGGCGCTATATCGATTGCCAAATTTGATAAAGATCCGGGTCAGCCAGAATATCGTACAGGGCGTCGGCCAGGATACTTGCCCAGCGCTCAGCGCCTTCTTCGGTGTTAACAAGGTCCTGACGAACTTCGATTGAAACATGCGGCAGCCCAGCGGCCTCGGCATGATGGTCGATGGTGTAATCGGCCAGGTGCCTGCCAGAATAGGGTTCATTGTCGCCGATATTGAAACCATCGGCATGAGCACGTAGATTATTCATTAATGGCACCGGGATACGTGGATCCTTATCCCACAGAACGCCTGCGTGCCATGGGCGGGAAAACCCGGCCATTTCGGGGGTAAAACTATGAATAGCAATAAAAGCGGGGACTACCCCCTTTTCTTTGAAACGGTGCACCATCGTGTCTAAGGCCCTTCTATAGGGCGTATAAAAGCAATGTATTCGCTGAGCACGTTGCTCGTCAGACATTTTCTGGTTGCCGGTGATAACGGTATTGTCACTAATCTCCGGCATGACACTCTCGTCTTCGAGACTGCGGTTTAAGTCAATGACCAGACGAGAATAACCCGCCAAAATTGCAGGTGCGTCAAGATGCTGCGACAGATGATGAATTAATTTACTGGTGCCAATGTCATAAGCGATATGCTGTTCGAGCGCAGCCTCATCGAGGCTGAGATTGTTCAGTATTTTTGGTATGACGTTACTGGCATGATCACCGATGAGCAACAGGTTACTTTTGCCCTGATCATTTATTATTGTATACGGCGGTGGATCCTCGGGTCCGATCATTTGCTCTTTCCAAACAACAGGCATAGCTATACTACTCCGATATTTTTATTCATAAATTTAAATTGTAAAGGGTAATAACCAGTCGACAATCCGGGCCCCACTACAGTGTAATAGTGATAACACCGTGACCGCCGCGACACCAGGCAAAGCAATAAAACACGAATCAACCCGCGACTACCCGAATCACCTGCAAGGCTTTCCCTCGTAGTGCCTTCGCAAGATTCAGCATCATCGTGAGATAACGCTCGCCGAGCAACAGGCCTAAATTCGGTTGTTTGATCTTACCCCGCGACAGCATGTCAACCACGCGCGAGACACTGTCGAGCGCTTCGGTACTGACATCGTCCCAGATACTGATATCGAAGCCACAACTTGATAGAGATTGACGGTAGTCATCAGAAGTCGCCAGAAAACTGGAACCTGCCTGCTTTGCCCAGGGCATCGGGTACTCGATTCTATCGCTATTGCCATCACCCAGCATGACTTCGTACATCAGCAATTTGCCGCCGGGGCTGAGTACCCGCGCTAATTCCCGCCAAAGTGTGGATTTGTGTTCGATGTTCATCGTCACGTGTTGTGTCCACAGGGCGCTGAAATGGTTCGTGGGAAATGGCAGGTTCAATGCGTTAGCCTGGACAAATTGTGTTCGATCGGCCAGGTTAAGCTGTTTTGAAATTAATTCGGCGGCATTGCAATAATCTGCGCTGAGGTCGATTCCGACCACCCGACAGCCTGTTTGTGTGGCGATCACTCTTGCCGGGCCACCAAGACCACAGCCAATGTCGAGTAGTCGGTCTTCGCTATCGAGTCCGGCTATTTCAAGCAGCGCCAGGGTCGCGGCCAGGCCGCCAATATGAAATTGATCGAGCGCCGCAGTCAGCGCTGGATCGAACGGCTGAGCGTCTTTCCTGGCCTGTTGTAGTGCCTGTTTAATCGCCTGCTCGATGTTGTCGCAGCGATAATATTCACTCACTTCGCTCAACGGATTTGCCATTGAATCGCGTCGCCACCTGGTAGCTCCACAAAGTCTTCGTCGATCGCGACCGGTGCTTGATTGATCCAGCCGGGGTAGGCCGGGCCACAGCTGCTTAATGCCTGTCGCGAATCGATTTGAACATGGCTGGACAATTGATTGCTGAGGATTACGGGTTCGTAACAGCA
>CAZJEJ010000020.1:0-4816 GCA_964544945.1 uncultured Gammaproteobacteria bacterium
ATGATATATCTACTTTACGATGCTGAGAAATACAGTCGCGAAGATACAAATTAATTAAACTTTGACAGGGTACACCTGAATCCTCAGCCATACCCTTAAAATAATTGATAACATCTTCCCCGAGCCCCATCGTTGCTGGCTTTTTGAGTTTTGATGCAAACACATTGGATTTAGCTTTACTACACAAGACCTATTACTACTTAAACTTGTCTTACAGCCCGGCTAACCGCCATGTAGTGTACCCCAAAATACTCGGCAATTTCTCGCATACTATTAACCCGACGACAATATATGTCGTATTCACCCAAATAATAAGCGCTTACCATCGCCTCGATTCTGGTTTTGTGTCGATGCTCGTATTCGGGTAGTGTTATCACCTAATAACAGTTGATGGCGAGTACTGTTTAGTGTTGGATTTTCACGCCCCTGTTGTTTTTTTGCCCAATCGAAAAGTGTATCTATGTTTATGAGACCAGACCGGGTGCTTCTTTCCAAAACCATCGACAGCAAGGATGCTGTGACCGGTGTCCCGGTCGTCGAGCCTACAGGGGCAAGGGCTGTTCCTCGACAATTGCTCCTGCAATGTTCTAATAAGTTACATCCATGTAACGATACAGCCCAATTGCATTTCCACCATCCATGGCGGTCAGGTATATACGGCGTGTTTTGGAAGGAGTCACCCTGTCTGGCACTGAATTCGAGCAAGTTAAATGAATAAATTATTCAAAAAACTCTTTATCCTGCTAATCGCAATGCTGCTTTCCTTTAACCAGGCATTCGCCGAGAATGTGAAGGAAATTCCACAAAAAGACCCTCGCTTCAAGCTCGAACAACTGGCGCAGGGACTGGGCGTGCCCTGGGGTATGGCATTCCTGAGCGCGAACGAATTGATATTTACCGAGCGCGTGGGGAATATCAAAATACTCGACCTCAAAAACTTACGAATCAGCCTCTTGAAGGGCGCGGCAAAAGTGGCCGCCGAAGGCCAGGGTGGTATGTTCGACGTAGCACCAGGTCCAAATTTTGACACGGATGGCTGGATTTATTTTACCTACGCCAAATCGACCGAAGCCGGGGCTGTGACGACGCTCGCGCGCAGCAAACGCAATGGGAATAAGCTCACGGATTGGCAGGAATTGCTGGTGACGCAATCGGCAACCAGTACTGCTCGTCATTTCGGTAGTCGAATCGCGTTTGATGGCGAGGGCCATGTATTTTTTGGTGTAGGTGATCGTGGTAAACGCCAAAACTCGCAGGATCTGGGTAACCACACGGGTTCAATCATTCGATTGCGTCTCGACGGCAGTGTCCCCAGGGATAATCCATTTATCGGTCAGACGGACGCCCTTCCAGAAATCTGGAGTTACGGGCACCGCAATCCACAAGGTTTAGTTTTCGACCCCACGCAAAAAATCATGTGGTCGATAGAGCACGGGCCACGCGGAGGAGACGAAATCAACCGGATTTATAAGGGGCGCAACTATGGCTGGCCGGTGGTCAGCCACGGAAAGGAATACTGGGGCCCGGTGAGTGTCGGCGAAGGCACCGAAAAACCAGGCATGGAATCACCGCTAAAAGTTTATATTCCATCTATCGCACCCGGCAGCCTGATGTTATATAACGGTGCGGCTTTTCCAAAGTGGCAGGGAAGCTTGTTTGCGGGCGCATTAAAGTTGCGGCATATCAACCGCGTAGCAATTTCTGAAGATTGGCTACCGAGCGGTGAAGAGCGGTTGCTTGAAGACCTGGATGAACGCATTCGTGCACTCGCACAAGGCCCCGAGGGATGGATTTATTTTTCTACCGATAGTGGCAAGATTATGCGCCTGAGACCCAGGTAATGACTTTGGAAGAGGTCGACATTCAATGCCCTTATTGCTGGGAAACTATCGGCATACTGGTTGATTGCTCGATCGACGAACAGGCCTATATCGAGGACTGCCAGGTATGTTGTCGTCCAATCGTGATTAAAGTCGAGCTAGATGATGATAACTACCCGGTGGTAACCGCGAGTGGTCAGGATGATTAATTTATAAAACCAGGAAGCGACTTTCCAGATCCTGGCACTCACATTCTTCGATTTCAACATCGCTCACCACCGAAAAAGAAGGCCCCTTACGAATACTTTCGACGACTGAGTAGACCGACGCATTATCCCCCTGGAGTAGAAATTCTACCCTGCCATCGGGTAAATTTTTTGCATAACCGAGGATTTTCGTACCTTCCGCATGGCGCAGGACGAAATAACGAAAACCAACGCCCTGCACCCTGCCCGATACATATCCCCTGACGCATAGCATGCTCAACAATCCATTTAGTCAAAAGCGCTATCCGAGGCCACTATTGTGGGCGTAATTTTACGTCAACTGCTGGCTTAACAGTTGTCCAGAATTCGGCCCATTGTGCCAGTAAGCGCAGTCCATTTTGTTGCTGCTCCCGGTCAGCTGCCTCGATACCGAGTCGATAGTCCTCGACCCCCTTAACGAAATAGCGTTGATAATTCTTACCCAGGCGCGCATCGAGTAGCTTAAGAAACTCGTCTTCAACCTCAAAAGCGAGTTTTAACCCCTCATCCATAAGGGCCAACGCTTGCTGGATATCCTGCTGGGTCTTGTTTTCGACTTGCAAACTCCTGCCTGCCTGTTCCACCAGTTTAAGCGACTCGACGAAATAATACTTCTGCGTTTCGGACATCGATTCCTCATCGTCTGACGAAGAGCAGGCTGACAGAGCGAAAATCGCCAGCGCCACGAGGAAAAAATACCTTGCCAGTCTGTTCATCGGAGCTTTCCCGCAATGCGCATGCGCAGCGCGTTGAGCTTGATAAATCCCTCGGCATCCTTCTGGTTATACGCACCTGCATCGTCTTCAAAGGTGACTATAGCCTCGTCGAACAGGCTGTGGCTGGCAGACTTTCGTCCCATTACCATTACCGACCCCCTGTAGAGCTTTAGTCGCACTTCGCCATTGACGGTAAGCTGCGAGGCATCGATCATCTGTTGCATCATTTTGCGCTCGGGACTCCACCAGTAGCCGTTATAGATCATCCTGGCATATCTGGGCATCAATTCATCCTTTAGGTGCGCAACTTCACGATCCAGGGTAATCGATTCGATCGCACGATGCGCCTTCAGCATTACCGTGCCGCCCGGGGTTTCGTAACAACCGCGCGATTTCATACCAACATAGCGATTTTCGACGAGATCAATACGGCCAATACCGTTCGCTCCCGCTTCCTGGTTGAGGCGAGTCAACACCTGGGCCGGTGTCAGGGTCTCACCGTCTATCGACACGATATCGCCCTTTTCGTAGCCGAGTTCCAGGTAGGTTGGTTTGTCCGGTGCTGCCTCGGGTGATACCGACCAACGCCACATATCCTCGTCGGGTTCAACCCATGGGTCCTCAAGATTGCCACCTTCGTAGGAGATATGCAGTAAATTAGCATCCATCGAATAAGGTGATTTCGCCCCCTGTTTTTGTTCGATCGCTATGCCGGCTGACTCGGCATACTCCATCAGGCTTTCGCGCGAACTCAACTCCCATTCGCGCCAGGGCGCGATTATACGAATGTCCGGATTCAGCGCGTAGGCGCCAAGTTCGAAGCGAACCTGATCGTTGCCCTTTCCGGTAGCGCCGTGAGAGACAGCGTCGGCGCCAGTTTCCTTCGCGATTTCGATCAGGCGCTTCGAGATCAAGGGACGCGCTATCGAAGTGCCAAGTAAATACTCACCTTCGTAAATGGTATTGGCGCGAAACATTGGAAATACGAAATCGCGCACGTATTCTTCCTGCAGGTTTTCGATATAGATTTCCTTGACGCCGTATTTTTCTGCCTTGGCGCGCGCTGGTTCGACTTCCTCGCCCTGCCCGATATCGGCCGTGAAAGTGACCACTTCGCATTCGTATTCGTCTTCCAGCCACTTCAGAATGACCGAAGTATCCAGGCCACCCGAATAAGCCAGAACTACTTTATTTACCGCTGCTTTACTCATATCTATCCTGTTAGTTGAAACCGGGCTACCGAATCGCCCGAGATTTGAAAAAATAGGTGGCTATTGTCGGTAGTATTGAGTAAAAAATCCAGCACCCGGGTACAATACGGTCCACTATTTGAAGGGGAAACTGCCATGTCCGAATCTAGTTTTAAGATTCACGCGATGGAATTGGGACCGATGGAGAATTTTGTCTACCTGGTCGAAGACATCGCTACCCGGCGCGCAGCCGTAGTCGACCCGGCCTGGGATGTCGATACCATCGTCCAGACCGCTAACAAACTGGATCTGAATATCACCGATATTTTGCTTACCCACAGCCACCACGACCATATCAACGGTATCGAAGGCGTTTTAGACTATGCCAACGCCGAGGTTCACCTGCTCAAACCCGAATACGAATTCTGGCAGCACGAGCTCGATAAACCGAGCCTGCACCACGGTGGTGATGAAATCTCTCTCGGCGACAGCGCGATAATAATACAGCACACGCCAGGCCACACGCCGGGCTCGGCCTGCTATCAGCTCGGCAATGAAATCATTACTGGTGATACCCTGTTTGTATTTGGCTGTGGCCGGTGTGACCTCAGTGGTGGCAATCCCGGGCACATGTATCAAACTCTGAAAAACATGAAAGAACGCCTGCCCGAGGACATGCTAATCCATCCCGGACACAATTATTCGGTAACAAAAACCAGCACGCTAGGCGAACAGATCAAGGGCAATCCGTTTTTGCATTACGAAGACGAAGAAAAGTTTATCAATTACCGCATGCACGTACACGACAAAACACGTGACGAACCTTATGCGTCGCTGAGTAAACA
>CAZJEJ010000020.1:4916-6512 GCA_964544945.1 uncultured Gammaproteobacteria bacterium
GCATGCACGTACACGACAAAACACGTGACGAACCTTATGCGTCGCTGAGTAAACAACAGCTTAAAATCGCTAATTTACTCTAACCTGTGTGTAAAAGGTTTTTTGATATTAAGGTATCGATCAGGGCTGCCAAATCACTCTTGACCCGATCGCTATCCTCGTCAGGAAATACCGTGAGCATGAGTTCAACCATCTCAGCCATACTGACGGGTTCGGCCAATAATGTCCAAATAGCAGCGCCTACTGAATTTAAGTGATGGATTGCAGCGCCCTGGGCATCGGCCAGGAAGCTCTCACCATCGACGCTTACCACACTGATTTCAGCCTTACGTAGATAGCAACCCGGTGGCGCTACAGCGGGATTAACCCCATTTTGTGACGCTACGATCTGAGTCGACGATTCTTCGGCTACCTCGGAGGGCCACTCTTTAAAAACCCCCTGTAGAAAAGCCACGGCGTCCTCTGCCCTGTCGTATCGCATACGATAGCGTCCTGCACTGGCGACTAACTGGCTGAGTCGCCCTAGTATCTGTGGCGCTTCTGCCTCGCGTGCAAAATTTTGCCAAACTACCTGGTGTAACACTTCGGCTTCCGATATATCCTCTAACGTGGGTACGGCACCCTCCTCGCGTTCCAGCAAGACAAAGGCCCCGACCGGAGCAATACTACCTCGTGCGGCCAGGAGGTTATTGTTGAGATCGAGATATAGATATTGTTTTCCCTCAAGACCTCGATGAGACTCGATGAAATTTTTGGACTCTAGATTTAGATTTTCCGGTAGGGGAATACGCAGACGAAGCGCGAGTCCGGGTGAGATTCCATGTCCCTCCGGCACGCTCACAGGTAGCGCATCGTCACTAAATATTTGAATATTGGCGGCGGCAAGGCAAGCCGACAAAACACTTTTCCCAGCTCGATATTTGCTCGGAAAAACCACCAGTTTTCCGGCAAAAACTGCCGCAGCACCGTGAAGGCATAATAAATTCGAGTCATTTTTAACATAAGCACGAAGGAGTTCAGCGACGAAACCGCATATCGCATCGACTTCGTCTGTATTGCATAGCGGCTGTTTGAGCCATTCGGCTTGAAGAGTATAGGTCGATTTATCAAGCCTCAGCGTCAAGATCGGAGATGGTAATTTTTCAGTCGACGCCTCAATGCGCCAACCGGGGAAAACAAGGGGGAAATGATCTATCAGATGACGACAATCGACCAGGGCGATGGGGCGTTCCAGCCCGTCAAATACCAGGTGCAAAGCATCTTTCAAAACTGTCTGCTCCTATGCAGCGCAAATTTTGTTTTACCAGACTTATATCACCGACGCGAACAGAACTGGAGAAGTTTTAGAAAGTGGAGCGATAGGTTATCCGCCGGAAAATAAACTTCCGGCGGATCATCTCGTCGCTTCCAACTGTCAATTATTAACCGTTGGACTCGTCGGTCGAACTACCGTTCACAGGGATGGTACTATTAATTCACCATCGTCAGAGCTGCTAGGCCCACTTGGTCCGCTAGGCCCACTTGAACCGTCTGACCCACCTGAACCACTTGAACCACCTGAACCACTTGAACCACCTGAACCACCGTCATCCGATG
>CAZJEJ010000020.1:6612-22383 GCA_964544945.1 uncultured Gammaproteobacteria bacterium
CTCGGGCCAGGCAAACTCACCCCGATGGTCGAGGTGGATGGTAGTAACACCCGCCTTCCTGCCTGCCTGAAGGTCAAACAAATAATCACCTACCATTACGGTATCGTCTGGATTAGCCTGCCATAATCGGAGCAACTGGTTTATCCCATCTGGGGAGGGCTTGGGGTCGCAGGCATCGCGATCAAAGATGTGCTTGCGCGGGAAAAAATGATCTATACCACAAGCCTTAAGAGTGTGTTCGACCACGGGCATGGTATTGCGTGTTAAAATCGCTAGCTGAACACCTCGCCGATACAACTTTTCAAGAAATCCTGGTGCCCCCTGCATTATCGAAGCCTGGGCAGCAAAGTGGTATTCCATCTGGTTGAGTGATTCCCATAAGGGCGCTGCCTGTTCGTCCGGCATATCATTCAGAGCTTCGAGGATCGGGGTGTTTGAAGGCAAACCCAGCTCACGGCGCATGTACTCGAAGTCATGCGCGCTTACCGTCAGGGTGCCATCCATATCGAATATCCAGTGATTTCTCTGGTGTAAATTATGTTGTTCCCACATTTACCCGAGTTTTCCCCTTCCGCGAAAGCCATTGTCTACAAGTTATCATTGTCGTAGTATTCTGACACTGTTTATTCGAAGGATATACCCATGACTATTCAAACAGGTGACAAAATTCCGTCCATCACTTTGCATCACAAGTCAGACGCGGGCGTTGTAGAAATCAGTACAGAGGAAATCTTCAATGGCAAAAAGGTCGTATTGTTTGCTCTACCGGGGGCTTTTACCCCCACTTGTTCAGCCGATCACTTGCCGGGATACGTCATCAAGGCGGACGAATTGAAGGCTAAGGGTATAGACAGCATAGTATGTCTGTCTGTGAACGATGCCTTTGTTATGGATGCCTGGGGCGAACAACAAAATGTTGGCGACCGGGTGATGATGATAGCCGATGGCAGCGCTCATTTTACCCACGCTGTGGGACTCGAAGTCGATCATAGCAACGGCGGCATGGGTATACGCTCTCAACGCTACGCCATGATCGTCAACGATGGCATCGTCGAACTGCTCAAAGTCGAGGCACCGAGGAAACTCGAAGTCAGCGACGCCGAGACCATTCTCGCAAGCCTGTAGCTATCCGGCTAAAACCATGATCAACCCTTCTGGGCCTAAAAACTCTCCAGGGCTTAAAGACCCTGGTGATTTTGTCAAAGAGGCTTATGCGCTCGAAGATGATGATAAGAGGGTCGCGTTTTATAGAAAATGGGCCGACGAATACGATCATCAGATGCTGGATGAACTGGGTTACATTTCGCCAGGCGCCGTAGCGCAACTACTGGCCGACTACTTACCGTATACAGGCGCCCGTATTGTCGATATCGGATGTGGTACTGGATTAACCTGCACTTTTTTGCATCGGCAGGGGTATCAATATCTTGATGGCGTGGATTTGTCTCCAGATATGTTGAGAGTTGCAGGTAATCGGAAAATCTACCGAAAATTGATGGTTGCCGATCTAAACCAACCACTCGATATCCCCGATGCTAGCTATGACGCGGCGATCTCTTCAGGCACCTTCACCCACGGTCACGTTGGCCCCGAACCACTGGGTGAGATATTTCGTATTCTTAAGCCCCAGGGCATTCTCGCCTGTACGGTACACCTGGATCTTTGGCGTACAAAAGGATTCGAGGCCAGGTTTGATGCTCTCGTTAATTCCGGGCTTATCGAATGCCTGTCGCTCGTGAAAGGCCAGTATTACGAGCAAGGTGAACTCGAAGGCTGGTTCTGCGTTTATCGCAAGCAGTAATCAATCTTGCCCTGTATCGACAAAATGATTTAACAAGGTAGTGAAATAACAGCCGCGTGGCAGGGTAGCAGTAATTTTTAGCGTCCGGTCAACTGCAATGTAGGTGGTTTTCAGGTTCTCGACCACAACGCGAGTAGCGCGCATGGCTAACCGGGTATTTTGCTGCAACAGACAACCCTTGATAGCCTCGAATTCTGCCAGCACCTGGTCTTCCAGGGCTAGTGCGGCACCCTGCAGCATTTGCCGACCCGTTCCATACAGGCTGACCGTGCTGGAAATATCCAGCTGTTTGAAGCGATGAATCAATACTGCATCAATCGGTGCCTGAAAAATTGACTGACTACCCGCGAGCATAAACACATCACCATCAACCGGCTCGTACCAAAACCCGGATTCGATGCGGTGTGATAATATCTGGTTAAAAAGATGACTGCGTAGTGCCGAGAGATACAGACTTTTTCTGCGCCGACTTAATTTTCGTGCCGTACGCTTTTCGCCAAATATCTTTAACGCCTGCCTCACATTATCCTGTTTCCGTCCGAAGCGTTGCTGACCAAAGTAGTTGGCCATACCGTTGGCACCAATCGACTCGATTTGATGTTGCGAAACGGACGATAGAGCGCTTACATTTCGGATGGTTACGTCGAAGTGATTCCTGCGATGCGTGCCAGGCCTCAACTTTCTGTGATGCCAAACCTGCTTTAGTATCCTGTAGCCTGCTGCCTTCGAAGCCGGAATAAAACCCGACTCACCGGGCAGCTGTAAACTTAACCACTGCCGTGTGACTGCGTGCTTATCCTTCAGGCCACTGTATCCAATATCCCGGGATTTGAGTTTAAATTGAGCCGCAACCCGGTCGATTAACTCGTGCGTACTGAGTCCAGTCTTCTCGATCTGTAAAAAAAGATGCTCGCCCTCTCCACCAGGTTCAAAACCCAGGTCTTCTTTTACTACGAAATCTGTGGCCTGCGATTTAATCGTACCGCTGATTTCCGGCTCACCATAGGGATAAACCAGTGTGTCGATCATAGTGGTCGGGGTTTATCGGCAACCTGGTTCCTGAGGTAATTAATCCGAATATTCTCGGGTTTGGTGACCCGGTTCTCGATTATCGCTTTTCGAGCCAGTTTTATCAGCGATTTTGCGTCGGGTAATAATTCTTTGTCGATTTCGATGCTGTTATATCTGGCCGAACCTTCTGGCGAGTCTTCCAACATCACCTTCCAGCCATGGCCTGCACCACTTGCGGGTAAAGTTTCAAACATCAGGTTCTCCAGTTTATCGAGTCTCTCAGCACCTTGAAGTTTCGCTAGCCCGTTGTTATCACGTTGGTAAATAGCCCAGTAAACTTCTCTCATTCGAGCATCGAGTGCAACCAGGGTATCTGGCAACGCATGCTGGTCTAAACTGACTTGCGCCAGGGTTGCTAGCGTCGACACGGGTACCAACAAAATTCCCAATCCAATCGCGAGTCCCTGCGCGGTTGCAGCGGCAATACGAATTCCAGTAAAAGCCCCGGGTCCGTTGCAAAAAGCGCAATGCGTCAACGAGGCTTTTGGGATATTAGCCGCACCCACTACCGCATTCATCATCATTGGCAACAATCGAGTATGCCCGCGAGGTGCAATTTCAAATTCTGAAAATACCTGCCCATCGTCACGAAGTAGCGCCGCGGAACAGGCCTCGGTAGAGGTATCGATAGCGATTAAATTCATTTCTATTGGCTCAGGGACAGAATCAGCAGGGTTACTGGAACAGGCAAAATGATTCACTCAGCCTGATCAATCAACGATCATCTTGCAAGATTGACTAGATATCTAACGGGCGATACCCCTTTTGCTATCCCGTATGAAACTAACAAATTCGTTCACTTCGGGATATTTATCGCACAATGGTTGCAATTTCTCGAATGCTTCGGATTTTGGGACTCGAGACTTAAGCAAATCGCGAAAAGACTGGTGTAGAGCCCGGATTAATTGTGGCGAGAACCCCTTGCGCTTAAGCCCTTCCTTGTTAATACCTACCGTACGGGCTCGGTTACCAGCTGCGATCGAAAATGGTGGTATATCTTGCGTTACCACCGAACCGAGTCCACAAAATGACTTGCCGCCAATCTGGGTATACTGGTGCACCGAGGTGAAACCACCCAGTATCGCGTAATCTCCTACCTCGACATGACCTGACAGCGAGGCGGCGTTGGCAAACACGGTATGGTTCCCGACGATACAATCGTGCGCGACGTGGCTATAGGCCATGAACAGGTTGTCACTGCCAATGACAGTTTTGCCGATACCGTCGGCGGTACCACGACTAAATGTAACGTACTCGCGGATGACATTTCGATCACCCACCTCTAAACTGGTGCATTCACCTTTAAACTTTTTATCCTGCGGTTCTTCGCCGATCGAAGAAAACTGAAAAATCCGGTTCTCTTTCCCAATACGCGCAGGCCCGTTAATTACGACATGGGAAGCTATCTTTGTATCTCTACCGATTTCGACCTCGGCACCTATAATCGTATAGGGACCGACTTGCACGGATTCATCTAGCTGGGCATTATTGTCGATGATAGCGGTTGGATGAATCATGCATCTTTGTCCTGCATCGAACACATCATCTCTGCTTCGGCGACGATAGAACCATCAACCAATGCCTTACACTCATACATATCGATTCCTCGCATTCTGCGCTTCATTTTGATACTGAGTATAAGCTGATCGCCTGGAAAAACCCGGCCTCTGAAACGCGCCTTATCGATCCCAACCAGCAGGTATAATTTGGCTTCATATCCGTTCCCCATAGCCGAAAAAGCCAGCAATCCGGTCGCCTGGGCCATTGCTTCGAGTACTAGTACACCGGGCATGATAGGCCGACCAGGAAAATGTCCCTCAAAAAAGGGTTCATTGATCGACACGTTTTTTAAGGCCCTGAGCGACGTACCGGCTTCCATTTCGACCACCCGATCGATTAATAAAAAAGGGTAGCGGTGTGGCAAATAATCCATTACCTTTTTAATATCAATTTCAGACATAAATCCTCGATTTGTTATTGTTACTGAGTTACCGGGTTTCGACAATTTACTTCTGCTTCTTGTCCATCATCGCGACCGTCCTGGCTAACCTGTCCAGTGATTTGTACCGTACATTATTTTTATGCCAGAGGCTATTTTCGAGCAATGGAGTACCTGAAGAATAAACTCCGGGTTTCTTAATATCCTTGGTCACTAGCGACATAGCTGTAATGGTTACATGATCAGCAATAGTGAGATGTCCAAGAACTACTGCAGCTCCCGAAATTTTACAATAACTACCGATATGCGCACTGCCAGCAATACCCACGCAGGCTGCAATAGCCGTATGGGCACCAATGCGCACGTTATGCGCGACTTGAATTAAATTATCGAGCTTACAACCCTGCTCGATAATGGTGTTATCCAACGCACCCCTGTCAACCGTGGTATTAGCGCCGATTTCAACATCGTCGTGCAAAATAACCGTTCCTATTTGCGGAATTTTTTCCCACTTCTGCCGATAAAACAACAACCCGAAACCATCGGATCCAAGCACTACCCCGGGATGGAGGATGCACCGGTTTCCAATTTTGACTCGCTCGCCGACCGTTACCCGAGCATGTAATCGGCAATCACTCGCTATTTCCGCATCCTGTTCGATTACGCATGAGGCGCCAATTGACGTGTTATCCCCTATTACAACACCATTGAGAATAACCGATAACGGTCCAATAGATACGTTGGCACCGAGTTTTGCATCGACTGAAACCTGCGCCGACTGGTGTATTCCTTCCTGCCGACTTTCGACTAACTCTGGTTTGATCGACCCTATGGCCTGGACAAAGCTATGACGTGGATTTTCGGCAAACAGCAGAGACTTGCCGGTAACTTCAGAGTCAAATCCTGTAGGGACGATCACCGCCGAACACCGACTTTCGGTTAAATGGCGCGCGTGTCTTTCATGCTGAATGAAGCTAAGATCTCCGGTCACTGCTCCCGAAAGCGAGGCGATGCCAAAAATTTCCAGGTTCCCCTCACCCTTATATTTCAGTTGAAGATTTGTTGCGAGCTGTCGCAGGGATAGTTTCATATACCTTCTTTGGACTCTATGTTAAATCCACCTGGTTTATCGACTGACGGTGACCGGGGCGGCCACGAATAGTGCAAAGAAGTAACTCGAGCGTCAAATCTAATTATTGAGCTGGTTCCTCGCTAGTTTCCGACTGTCGCTTTAACATTTCGACGATTTCAGTAGTGATATCGATTTGGCCTGATACGTAACTAACACCTTCGGTCAATATTAAATCAAATTTCCCGCTATCCCCTAGTTCTTCAAGTACTTTCGCAATCACCCGTTGTAATTCCCTTATACCCTCATTTCTACGTAAATTCTGATCTTCGCGAAATTCCTGCTCCAGAAACTTTAGCTGATTTGCTTTGAGCCTGAGCTCGCGTTCAAGTTTACGGCGTGTAGTAGCGTTGATTTTTACTTCTTTCGATTTTAATCGTTCTTCGATCGAAAGGAGTTCTCTCCGTTGGTCCTTGATCTGTGCTTCACGCGGTTCGAATTCGGCTCTCAGGCGCTCTTCTACCCTGCGAGCCTGGGGTGCTTCCTTCAATACTCGTGCCGTGTTAACAAAGCCGATTTTATACGGCCTGGTTTCGGCCAGGAGCGCACTGCTTGTCAGTACCAGGATCAATATAACCAGGGGTCGAATAAAATAGTTCAAGAATACCTCTCTATTAAAATGATGCGCCCAGCGCGAACTGGAATTGCCGAATATCGTCACCGGGCTCGTCATTGATTGGGAAAGCATAACTAAATTCCAGCGGTCCAATCACCGAAAACCATTTGGCAGACAGGCCAACCGATTGTCTGAGTTCAGTAGCCTCGAAAGCACTTGCATCGGCAAAGACATTACCCGCATCGAAGTATAACCCAAGGCGAAAGGTTTCTGAACTGCCTAGAGACTCTACCGGCATCAATATTTCGGCGCTAGTTATCACCTGCAAATTACCACCAAATGGGTTACCCTGGCTATCCAGTGGGCCCAGGCTATTACGGTCGTATCCACGCACCGACCGGACACCACCAGCGGTAAATTTCTCGAAAAACGGTAAGTCTGTTGTTTCCTTGTAACTTTCGCCATAACCGATTCGGGCGCTATATGCAAAAGTGATATTCTCGGTTACCGGGTACGCCGAGCGATGGAGGTATCGAATTTTGTAATAATCTAGATCACCGCCGAATAATTCCAGGTTGATACTGTTTAAACCTCCCCTGCTAGCGAAAATGCGACGGTTACGTGTGTCTTTTGAAAATCTTACGGCACTGAATAAACTGTCATATTTAACCCCATCGATAGTTGCTGGATCGGTACTCGAGTCGAATTCATCACTATTATCGATGATGAAATCCAGTACTTCGTCCGCGGTAGTAGGCGATGTTTGAATATCACTCCTCATCAGACCAAAATTGAGGTTAAGCCGGTTGAATTCAGACATTGGAATCCCGTAATCCGTCGCGATACTGAAACGATTGACTAAATAATTACTAATATTGTTTTCCGCCGAGTCGGTCTTACTGTAATTAAAGCTGAATCCACGACTTACTCCGTCTGTGGTGTAGTAGGGGTTGAGATACCTGAATTCGTACTGTTCAGAGGCGGCAGAATTGTCGAATTTTACACTCAACGTTTTTCCGGTACCGAATACATTGTCGTGGGTTAGCCCTATATTCAAAATGGCACCCTGGGACTGGGAAAATCCAAGGCCAACTTGAAAGCTGCCCGAAAATCGCTCGACAATGCTGATATTCAGATCCAGTTGATCGTCTCGATTTTTTACCCGTACCGGCACTATATTCACCGAGCCAACATAATTCAGGCGTTGCAGGCGGATGTTGGAGCGGTCAATTTTACTCGCGCTGTAAAGTTCACCTTCTAGTTGTCTCATTTCCCTTCGTAACACCGAGTCTCTGGTACGATCATTGCCGATAAAATTGATGAATCGAACCATCATTTTTTTGCCCGGATTAATCAGGAACTTGAGATCCACGGTATTGCTGTCTTTGCTTATCTCGGTTAAGGGTCTGACTACGGCAAATGCGTAACCGCTCTGCCCGAGGCGTTTGCTGATCAGGTTTACTACCTGGGTAACTTTTTTCCGTGAAAATATTTCTCCTTCGCGAAACGGCACTAAAGCCATCAGCTCTGATTCCGCAACCACTATTTCACCCGCCAATCCGATATCACTCAAATAAAACTGCTTACCCTCGGTAATATTTATCGTGATATCTATATCTTTTCGGTCAGGACTAATCGTTACCTGCTTGGAATCTACGTTAAATTGTAGGTATCCTTGATCCAGATAAAAGGATTTAAGGCTTTCCAGATCCCCGGCAAATCTGCTGCTGGAATATTGATCGGAGGCAAACCAACCATCGTCAGATGACTCCAGTTCGAGGTTCGATAACAGGGCTTCATCGTCGAAAACCCGGTTGCCCGCCACATTAATAGACCGAATCAGGGCTGGCTCCCCCTCGGAAATGTTAATATCGATGACGATGCGATCATCGTCTAGATATCGCCAGTCTACTTTCAACTTGACCGCATATTTACCCAGCGAGTAGTAGAGTTGTTGTAATTCAAGCTCGAGTTTCGATAGTTGTAATTCGTTAAATATCTTACCCCGTGTCATACCAACTTGATCGAGCGCCATATCCAGGTTCTCATCGCTGATATCTTTGTTGCCCTCGATATTAATTTCTGCAATCGAAGGCCTTTCTTTCAACTTGACGATTAAGGTATTGTCGTCACGAAGCAACTCGATATGCTCAAAAAAGCCCGTGGAATACAATTCTCGAATAATGCCGGGTGAGCGATCATCGTCAAATTGTTCGCCAACATTGAGAGGCAAATAGTTAAGAACAGTGCCTATCGATATCTTTTTCGCACCTATGACCTCTATTTGATCTACGGTAAAGCTTTCCGCTCTTACCGTGTGCGCGACGAACATCAGTGCCAACACACTGATCCAATAAAAACCTTTCAATACTATTCCACCAGACGTAGCAAATCATTATAGATAGCGATTGACATGAGCCCAATTAAAAGAGCCATGCCAATTTTTTGGCCCACAAGTTCAGTTGTCTCAGACACGGGGCTTCGTTTGATCATTTCTATCAGATAGTAAAACAAATGGCCCCCATCGAGAAGCGGGATCGGTAGTAAATTCAGCACTCCCAGGCTAATACTGATAATCGCGAGAAAACCCAGGAACTGCTCCATCCCTATGCGGGCGGAAATTCCTGCATAACGCGCTATGGTAATCGGGCCACTCAAATTCCTGACACTGGCTTCACCCACTATCAGCTTGCCTAGCACCTGCAAAGTTAACAGCGACATTCGCCATGTTTTGTCGGCTGCCGCACCGAGCGCACCAATCGGTCCATATTGTTCGATTACAGCCATCTGCCGCCGAATATCATCGGGGATTTTGATCATATTTCGAACCCCGACATAGCCATAAACGACTCCGTTATCTTCCATTCTTGCCGGTGTCAGAAGCAGGGGTACCTTGACCTGATTACGCAAGACCACCAGGGATAATTCTTTTTCGGGGCTCGCACGTACCAAATCGACCCACTGCCTCACATTGATAATGCTAAGGCCATCTAGCGAAACAATTTGATCTCCAGCCAATATACCGGCCGCGGCCGCGGCTCCATCGGGTAAGACCGATTCGATTACGGGCGGGATATCTGGCTGCCACACCGACAGGCCAAGATCACCTACTGGATCAATCTGTTCTTCCTGTAAAAGACCAAGATTACTAATATCGATTGATTTCAGGCTGATTTGAAGATCGGCTCCCTGCACCTGGAGTGCAAGCACCTCGCTGTTAACTGACTCTCCTAGCAAGGTGAATCGCGCCTTTTCCCAGCTTGGTGTTTCGATACCATTAACCGACAAAATAGTGTCCATCTTGCGAATGCCAGCGCTATAGGCTGGACTTGGATTACTTACCTCACCGATAACCGGCTTGATTCCGGCGACACCCGCCAGGTAGATCAGATAATAAATGAGAATTGCGAAAATAAAATTGAATATTGGTCCGGCAGCAACTACAGCGAATCGCCTCCATACACTCTTGCGATTAAAGGCGCGATCGAGTTCGTGTTCAGCGACATCACCCTCGCGTTCATCGAGCATTTTTACATAGCCGCCCAGTGGAATACTGGCGATAACGTACTCGGTCTGGTCGACGCCAGCCTTTTTAATCCATAATGGTTTGCCGAATCCGACTGAAAATCGCAGTACTTTAACGCCCATTTTACGTGCGACCCAGAAATGGCCGAATTCATGCACCGTCACCAAAACCCCGATAGCGACTACGAAGGCAGTGATATTCAATAGAATAGACATAATATCCACGGTTCGTTTATGTAACCAGCTATGTGGTCAAGCTGGTGCGCAGGTAGGCTCTGGCTCGCCGATCATCGTCCATTATGATATCGAGATTATCGGCACTATGTGCATCAACATGTTGAAGAGTATTTTCGATCAATGTAGGAATATCGCCAAATTTGATTCTATGGTTTAAAAAGCTCTCTACCGCGACTTCGTTCGCGGCATTTAATATCGTCGTGCTGGTTCCACCCTGGCGAAATGCTTCACGCGCCAGTGAAAGACAGGGGAACCTTATTTCATCCGCCACCTGGAAGTCTAACTGACTGACCTTGACCATATCCAATGGTTCGACACCACTGCTGATTCTCTCCGGCCATGCCAGTGCATTGGCTATCGGCGTACGCATGTCGGGATTACCCATCTGCGCCAAAACCGACCCGTCATTATAAGCAACCATCGAATGGATGATACTCTGTTTGTGTAAAACTATTTCAACATCCTTCTCGCTGATATCAAATAACCAGCAGGCTTCGATCAACTCTAGCCCCTTATTCATCATGGTTGCCGAATCGACCGAAATCTTGGGTCCCATATCCCAGTTGGGATGGGCAATCGCCCGTTCCGGGGTAATATCTTCAAATTCATCCAGTGGGAGTTCCCGAAACGGGCCCCCGGACCCTGTCAGCAATAATTTGGTGACACCTTGTTGAGACAATCCTTCAGAAAATCCGTTCGGCAGGCATTGGAAAATAGCGTTGTGCTCACTATCGATCGGAATTAACTCTGCTGCATGCCCCACTACTTCGTCCATGAATAATGCTCCCGCCATCACCAGTGACTCCTTATTGGCGAGCAAAACCCGTTTGCCCGATCGAACCGCAGCAAGGGTTGGCAATAGTCCAATGGACCCGACTATCGCAGCCACGACTATATCGACTTTATCGTCTCCAGCGACCTGCGCCAGGGCCTGATCTCCGGCAATGACGCGTGTAGCGCTTCCCGCCAATAGCTGATCGAGGTGCTCGGCACTTTGCTGGTCGCCCATCACCGCGTAGACTGGGTTGTGCTGTCGGCATATTTCTGCCATTGGCTCGACACTGGTATTCGCCGTCAAGGCGTATACTGCATACCTCTCAGGGTGCCTGGTCACCACATCGAGTGTGCTTTGTCCGATCGACCCGGTTGCGCCTAAGATGGTTAACTGTTTCATTTATACCGCACCCACAGCGTACAGACCGCTAACATAAACGGGAGCCGCCGCGATCACGCTATCGATACGATCGAGCACGCCACCGTGCCCAGGCAACAGTTTCCCACTATCCTTGACCCCAGCCTCGCGCTTCAGAATACTCTGGTACAGATCACCAGCGATCGACATAACGGATGTGATAAGACCAATAAGGATAAATTGCCATAATTCCAGCCCCCAGCCCTTGCTCAGCTGGTAAACGATCAACATCCAGCCCAAATTGCAGAGGAGTCCGCCGGCTACACCTTCCCAGGTTTTACCTGGGCTAATGCCTGGCGCGAGTTTATGCTTGCCGAAACGTCGCCCGCTAAAATAAGCGCCGATATCGGCCACCCAGACCAACGTGAGTAGATAGATTAAAATCCAGCCCCCCTGATCGAAGTGTCGGTTCACGAATACCAGGGCATGTACGCTTATCCACAGTACCAGACAACCGAGAACCAAATGAAACCAGCGCTTTATCAAAGGCCATTGTCCAGAAAATTCGTAGAGTAGCAGGAACCCTGAAATAGCGACCCAGATCAACAATCCAGCGAGAGATTGATAAAAATTGATACGGACGCCAGCATCATTACTGACTATCCAGAATCCAAATGCGAACACGATTGCAATACCTATAGACAATGGCCGTGCGGGTTTGATGGTCAGCGCAAGTAATTCCAGAGTGGCACTAAATAATACCAACGCAAACAGTATGGCGACCCAGTCACTATCAGCGAATAAGATGGTACTGGCAAATACGATAGCCAGTACCAGTGCGGTAATAACACGTTGCTTTAACATTCTTTATTGAGTTGTTCGGCGGTTTTTCCGTAACGGCGTTGGCGCTGTGCATAGGTATCGAGTGCATACTGCATTTCCTGCTCGGAAAAATCGGGCCATAACACCTCGGTGAAATAGAGTTCTGCGTAAGCTAACTGCCAAAGCATAAAATTACTGATACGTTGTTCGCCCCCAGTTCTGATGAATAAATCCGGGTTAGGGGAGTCGGATAGAGACAGGCCAGACTCCAGTACCGATTGATCGACCTGGTCGACACTTAAGTCATTGCTCGCCAGCTTTTCAGCCATAGCCTTAACCGCATTCAGTATATCCCATTGACCACCATAATTCGCCGCCACGTTTAGCGTCATCTGTTGATTTTTCACCGTCAGTTGCTCTGACTCACTAATTTGATTTTGCAGCGCTTGCGAAAATGCCTTGCGATCACCGATGAAGCGAATACGGATATTTTTTTCATGCAGTTCAGCACTGTTTTTTTTGAGCGACTGAAGGAATAGATTCATCAAGGTATCAACTTCTTCCTGCGGTCGATTCCAGTTTTCACTGCTAAAAGCAAACAGGGTTAAATGCCGGACGCCGGCTTTAGCAAAATATTCGATCGCTTTCCTGGTGATTTCTACGCCTTTACGATGCCCATAGGTTCGAGGCATCAATCGTTTTTTCGCCCAGCGCCCGTTACCATCCATAACGATGCAAATATGTCGGGGTATCGATGCCGGTTCGTTTAACATTATTATTCACCTAAGCCCCTGCCAGTAAAAGGTAGAGAAGCAGGCTAACAACCAGAAACTACCTTAGACACCCCAGTTGTGGCTAGCGCTTAGATTTCCATCAACTCCTTTTCTTTTCCCTGCAACTGGACATCAATTTCCTCGGTCGACTGATCGGTTACCTGCTGGACCAGTTCATGTCCTTTATGATCATCGTCTTCGGAAATATCCTTGTCATTCAACAGGGCTTTTAAATCGTTATTTGCATCCCGTCGTATATTGCGTACCGCGATTCTCGCGTTCTCAGCCAGTTCGCGAACCACCTTAACCAGTTCCTTGCGTCGCTCCTCGGTCAGGGGCGGCATGGGTACCCGAATAACGGTACCGGCAGTCGATGGGTTCAGCCCCAGATCCGAGCTCATTATTGCCTTTTCGATTACCGCAACCATTGACTTATCCCAGGGCGTAACCACAATCGTGCGTGCGTCTTCGACTGTCATGTTCGCAGCCTGCCCAATCGGTACCTCACTGCCGTAAAAATCGACCATGATGTGGTTGAGCAGACTCGCGTGCGCCCTGCCGGTTCTAATCTTGGATAGCTCAACCTTAAAAGCTTCGATGCTTTTGTTCATCCGGTTCAAAGCATCCTGTTTGATATCGTTTATCATACCTTAGCCTCTTTAGGAAAAACCCGTGTGCCTCTTGATTCGCCTTTTGCGAGCGAGAGCAATATTCCTGGTTCATTAATACTACATACCACCATGCCCATGGCATTATCGTTACACAGGATCATAGCCGCAACATCCATCACTTCCAGGCGTTGATCGATCGCCTGGTCGAAATCGAGCTGCTCGAATTTTATCGCGTCGTCATGTTTAACCGGGTCCTTATCGTATATTCCGTCGACCTTGGTCGCCTTAACCATCAAATCGGCCTGGATTTCGATCGCTCTCAGGCTCGCTCCCGTATCGGTAGTGAAGTAAGGACTGCCGGTTCCTGCGGCAAATATTATTATTTCTCCACTTGCAATTCTACGACGAGCATCGCGTTGCGTGTACCTGTCACACACCTGTGGCATATCGAGCATAGACATCACCCCGGTGCTGATTCCCTGCTGTTGCAGATTGTCCTGTAAAGCCAGTGCATTCATCACCGTCGCAAGCATACCCATATGGTCAGCGCTCACTCTATCCAGGCCTGCTTTCGCGAGCCTGGCACCCCGGAATAAATTACCACCACCGACAACGACACCTACTTCAACCCCAGCTTGTTGGAGGTTTTTCAATTCACCGGCTAAATTACTGGTTATCGTTGGGTCTATGCCAAACTCGTATTGCCCCATCAGGGCCTCACCGCTTAATTTAACCAGTAATCGTTTGTATCGCATATTATTACCCGTATTAAAACAAAGGCCGCGTTTGCGGCCCTTGTTTAATTACCCAACTGGGAGGCTACTTCCGCAGCAAAGTCCTCGACTTTCTTTTCGATGCCTTCGCCGACCTCGTACCGAATAAAACCAGAAATGGATGCGCCCGCATTTGACAGTAATTTCCCCACAGTTTGATCTGGATCCTTCACAAAGGGTTGCCCGAGCAGTGTTACTTCGGCAAGAAATTTATTCAGGCGTCCCTGGATCATTTTTTCGATAATTTCGGCTGGCTTTCCGCTATCCTGAGCCTGGGCAACTAAAATATCTTTTTCTTTTTCGATAAACTCTGACGGGATCGACGACTCATCAACAAACTGGGGGTTAACAGCAGCAATGTGCATCGCTATATCACGTCCCATATCGTTTTCAGCACTCGAATCGACCAGGACACCAATCCGTGAACCGTGTATATACGAAGCCACGCCCTGTACAGATTCGACAATTTCAAACCGACGAACCTGGATATTTTCACCCACTTTGGCGATCAGTGCCTGTCGCGCTTCTTCAACCGTCGACCCACTCGCCAACGACAGACTGGACAATTCCTCAACCGATGCAGGCTTTTGATCCAGCACGGTTTGTAATACCTGGTCGGCAAAAGACTGGAAATTGTCGTCTTTGGCGACGAAATCTGTCTCTGAGTTAATTTCAAGGATAACGGCCGATTTTCCATTCCCGGTCACAATTGACTTTATCACGCCATCCGCTGCTATGCGACTTGCCTTTTTATCAGCCCTGGCTGCACCAGACTTTCTCATTAGTTCCGCCGCCGCTTCAATGTCACCATCGCACTCGACTAGTGCTTTCTTGCATTCCATCATTCCCGAGCCGGTACGCTCGCGAAGCTCTTTTACTAAAGATGCCGTTATAGCCACTTCAATACCTCAAAATTTAATAGTGGATCTCTGATTTTTCTTTCCGCGAAACCCGAGTGATTGGGATGGTCCCGGAAATTACCGGGACCATCTCAACTCGCCTATGTTTAATTACTTGCTCGCAGCTTTCTTGCTTGTTGCCTTTTTAACGGCCGCCTTTTTGGTCGTTGCTTTCCTGGTAACAGCTTTATTTGGCTCTGCTTTTTTGGTAACAGCCTTCTTAGTCGCAACTTTCTTAATAGCAGCTTTCTTTGTTGCTACCTTTTTAGTTGCTTTAGCCGCTACACCTTCGATCGAGGTTTCCTCTTCGATCGAGGTTTTCTCAGATTCAGGCTGATCCTGCTCTTGCTCGACCACCTCGGCTTCGACTACTTCGGTTTCGACTACTTCGGTTTCGACTACTTCGGTTTCGACTACCTCGGTTTCGACTACCTCGGTTTCGACTACCTCGGTTTCGACTACCTCGGTTTCGACTACTTCGGCTTCGACGGCCTCGGTCTCGA
>CAZJEJ010000020.1:22483-26982 GCA_964544945.1 uncultured Gammaproteobacteria bacterium
TCGGTTTCGACTACCTCGGTTTCGACTACTTCGGCTTCGACGGCCTCGGTCTCGACGGCCTGGACCTTATCAACCGCTGGCGCTGGTTTCCTGGAAGATATTTTTACTTTTGGCTTACCAGAAGTTTGAGCCTCTTCACCTTCAACCTCGATCATTTCATCATCACTATTGACTGCTACAACTATGCTTTCCTTACCTATCAGGATGGCATCGGCAGCGAGCCTGGTATATAGCTTGATAGCGCGCATCGAATCGTCGTTTCCCGGTACGATATAATCGATTTCATCCGGTGAATTATTAGTATCGACGATCCCGACCACGGGAATCCCAAGTTTACTCGCTTCTTTTACCGCAATATTTTCGTATCCCACATCGATGATAAATAACACGTCGGGCAGGCCACCCATCTCCTTGATGCCACCGAGGGTTTTGTCCAGTTTGTCTCTCTCGCGAGACAGTTGCAGAATTTCTTTCTTGTTAATTTTTTCGTAGTTGTTGCTCGCCTCCATATCTTCCAGCTCTTTGAGCCTCTTAATCGAGGCACGCACGGTACGGAAATTGGTCAACATTCCACCAAGCCAGCGATTGTTGACATAGGGCATGCCACAACGTTGAGCTTCCTGTTTGACTGCATCGCTCGCCGCACGCTTGGTGCCGACAAACATGACCTTGCCTTTTTTTGAAGCGACCTTACCCAGGTAATTAACCGCATCTTTACATAGCGGCATGGTCTGCTCGAGATTAATGATATGGATTTTGTTGCGCTCCCCAAAAATAAAAGGTGCCATTTTGGGGTTCCAGAAACGGGTTTGATGGCCGAAATGCACACCCGCTTCAAGCATTTCACGCATGGTAACGTTAGACATAAGTTTCTCCAGATGTCAGTCATGGGTAGTCGGTTGTTAACAGGACTGCCCAGGGTTAAGCCTCCACATATCCGACGATTACGACCTGATCTCTGGTAAAAAGCAGGCACCCATAATCGCGTTCAAAATATGTGTGTGTCGTTTAGAGAAATCCTGAACCATTCAGGGTTTCGATTAATTTGCTTTCTAAGTTGCCGAAAGCGCGCGCTTTATACCATAATCCCCTGTTTTCAACAACTACACAGCGGAATTTTTATGGGTGTTACGATCAAAACCGCGGATGAAATCGACAAAATGCGTGCAGCCGGGCAACTGGCCGCAGAAGTGTTGCGCATGATCAAACCCCATGTTCAGCCGGGTATTACCACCTTGGAACTTAACGATATCTGCCACGACTACATGGTAAGTGAGCAGCAAACCATTCCAGCGCCATTAAATTACCGGGGTTTCCCAGGCTCAATTTGCACCTCGGTCAACCACGTGGTGTGCCACGGAATACCATCAGAGAAGAAACTGAAAAATGGCGATATCATTAATATTGATATCACCGTCATTAAGGACGAATTCCATGGCGATACCAGCCAAATGTTTATGGTCGGAAAGCCCACGATACAGGGAGAACGCCTGTCAGGGGTGGCTTACGAATGTCTGAAACTCGGCATCGAGATGATCAAACCTGGAATCCGTCTTGGCGATATTGGTCATGCAATCCAGACCTACGCCGAAAAAAACCACTGTAGCGTGGTACGCGAATACTGTGGTCATGGCATCGGGCGCGTTTTTCACGAGGATCCGCAAGTGCTGCACTACGGCAAGCCAAATACCGGATTAGTACTCGAACCTGGCATGACTTTTACGATCGAGCCAATGGTCAATCTCGGCAAGCGATTCGTCAAACTGTTACCGGATGACTGGACAGTAGTCACCAAGGATCATAGCCTGTCGGCACAATGGGAACACACGAACCTGGTTACCAGCGATGGCTTCGAGGTATTGACACTTCTGCCGGGCAGTTCGTTATAAAACATCGATGGACATAGATCACTATCTGGCGCAGGCATTAACCCCGCAGGGATTGGAAGTGGCTCCGGTCATCGAAGGGTTACGGTATGCCAACGAAATGATTTACCAGGGTTTCGATCAAGGCGTCACGACCGAAACCCTGATTCACCAAAAGTCGGATTTGATCGACCAGGTGCTTCGCTTTTGTTTCCAGACAATGGTTAAAACGGAAGACACCGGATCATGCGACCTGATAGCGGTCGGTGGTTATGGCCGAGCAGAGCTATTTCCCGGATCGGATATTGATCTAATGATTTTGCTCGACAGGAAACCAAACGAGACGCTACAACATAAACTGGCTAGTTTTCTCACTTTTTTGTGGGATATAGGGCTTGAAATTGGGCATAGCGTGCGCACCATCAAAGACTGTGTACGCGAGGGAAAAGCCGACGTGACGGTGATAACCAACATGATCGAATCACGCCTGATTTATGGTGATGAAAAGCTATACGCGCGCTTTCTCCAGGCTATCGCACCACACAAGATATGGTCTTCCAGAAAGTTTTTCGAAGCCAAGCTGGATGAGCAACATGATCGTTATCTGCGCTACAACGATACTGCGTATAACCTCGAGCCTAACATCAAGGAAGGCCCGGGAGGCCTGCGTGATATTCAGATTATTGGCTGGGTCGCGAAACGTCATTTTGGTGCAAAGTCACTTGGTGAACTGGTCGATCACGAATTTCTCACTGAAACTGAATATCAACTGCTAACCCAGGGACAAAACCATCTGTGGAAAGTACGTTTCGCCTTGCACCGCCTTACGAATCGACGCGAAGATCGCCTGCTATTCGATTATCAAAACCAGTTGGCAGGCGAGTTTGGTTTTACGGCGGGGCAACACAACCTCGCCATCGAACAATTCATGCAACAATATTACCGCACCATCATGGAGCTTGAGCGCCTGAACGAAATGCTATTACAGATTTTCAAGGAAGAAATTTTGCTTACCGATGCACAAAAGAAGATCACCCCGATCAACGACCGATTCCTGATGCGCAATACTTATATGGAAGTTCGCCATCCCGAGGTGTTCAAACGGCATCCACCAGCACTGATGGAATTATTTTTACTGATTTCGATCAACGAGCAATGCGAAGGTGTTACTGCTTCGACCATTCGCCTGGTGCGCGAACACCTGTACCTGGTGGATGAAGCATTTCGTAGCAACGAAGAAGTCACTCACCTGTTTATGCAGTTAATGAGCGCGCCAAATGGCATGACGCACCAGATGCGCCGCATGAATTCGTATGGATTCCTGGCCGCGTATATCCCGGCGTTCGGCAAGATTACGGGGCGTATGCAGTACGATCTGTTTCATGCTTATACGGTCGATCAACATACTATTTTTGTGATTCGAAATTTGCGCCGTTTTGCGCTGCAAAAACACGAAGACGAGTTTCCTTTTTGCAACCTGGTATATACCTATCTGGAAAATCCCTGCCTGCTCTATCTAGCGGCACTGTTTCACGATATTGCCAAGGGGCGCGGCGGCGATCATTCGATCACTGGCGCCGAAGAAGCAACCCAGTTTTGCCTGCAACACAATCTTAACCGCAAGGAAACCCGCATCGTCTCGCAGACGGTGCACAATCATTTGCTGATGTCGGTAACCGCGCAACGAAAAGATATTAGCGACCCGGATGTGGTGCGCGATTTTGCCCGACAGGTAGGTAGCATGAATATGCTCAATTACCTTTACCTGCTTACCGTTGCCGACATACGCAGCACCAACCCGGGTCTCTGGAATAACTGGAAAGATTCACTGCTCAAGCAACTGTACAATGCTACCAAGCAGGTCCTCCGCCGAGGGATCGATAATGCACCGGACCTCGAGGATATAATTCAGGAAAACCGCGATGCCGCGTTCGAGGTCATGGCTGACTTACCCTACCGCCTGGATAAAATCAGTTTACTGTGCGATCAGCTCCCCGGGGATTATTTTTTACGCCATCACCCGCTTGAAATCGAATGGCACGTGAAGACGATTCTGGGTAATCCGGGAAAACAAACCCTGGTCAATATTCGCCAGTCAACGCATACGAAGACCACCAAGGTCTTCGTTTATAGTGATGAATTTCCCTTTGTGTTTTCGCAGGTGACGGGCACCCTGGGAGCGCTTGGACTGAGTATTTTAAATGCCGAAATTTTTAGTACCAAAGACAACAAAGTAATGGATACCTTTATTATCCAGGATCAAAATAATCGGGCGATCACCGATGCCTCGACGATTCGACTGATCGAGGATTCGCTCATGGAGGCACTCAAATCCCGGATTATCTATCAGGGAAAATCCACCAAGCGTACACCAAGGCTTTTGAAGGTTTTTGACCGACCGACCGAAATTCAATTTGAGCAAGATACTGTGAATAGTCGAACCATCATGGAAATCAGCGCCAGGGACATGCCAGGAATGCTATCGGTTATAGCGAACGTAATCGCGACGCTGGAAATCAATATAACGCACGCTAAAATTTCAACCCTGGGTGAAAAAATCGACGATATTTTCTATCTCACCACGCCCGATGGAAAACATATTTCCGACCAGTCGTTGCTGAATCAGCTCGAATT
>CAZJEJ010000021.1:0-6194 GCA_964544945.1 uncultured Gammaproteobacteria bacterium
TCGAATGAATTCGACCCTACAACGATCGAGGGTAAGAATCTGTTTGGTCGAATGAATTCGACCCTACAAAATCAGGGGGAGATCTGAAATAAATGAAATTTTCTAAAAAGTCAGACGAACACCGAAGTGGATTTTGTTATCGTCAACCTCGTAACCAGTAGCGGTGTCGGTATCAATTTCGATACGTCTAAATCCTGCAAACGCTATCGTCTGTGGCAGTATTTCGACTTGAAACCCTAACAGGTAATCACGCACTTCTTCGGTATCGGAAAAACTGGTTATTTTCGGGGCTACATAGCCGGTCAAATAAAATGACATCGGCATCGTTCCTGGTATGGTGTAACGGATTTCACCGCCAATCGCCAAAGCCAGGACATTCTCATCAGGGATATCGAGGTTTCCCACATATCCCTTTACACCGACACCCAGCGTGAGGGGTGTTTCTGCCGAAGCCGGTCTTACCTGCAAAAGGCTCACCTGCCCCAGTATATCGTCCTGATCGTTATAAAACAGGCTAAAGCCCAAATCCGCCCCACCCCACCCGATTAAACTGGAGTCGGAGCGAAAGGTAAACTGGGCGGTCTCCGAACTCAAGGCGACCTCAAAATCATTCGCCTGCGCCAGATTAACAAACCCGTAACTAACCAGGCCCAGGAGGATAATACGCAAAGTTTTCATATTGGCTATCGGTCTAAAAAATGTGGCGCAATCATACCACAGCGATTTAAAATTTAGTGCCCTACGGGCACGAAATAATACTCAATTGATCGACCCTCCCCCCAATTTTGTAGGGCCGAATTCATTCGGCCTTTCGCGTTTTTACTGATTATTGGCCGAATGAATTCGGCCCTACAATAGTGGCTAATTTTCGCGTTGAGAGAATAACGGCCTGACTTCGGCTGGCCCAGTTGCTACCGGGGTTTCCAGCCACCGCAATATTGGAGCCCATTGCTCCTTGTCTACCCTGCTTCTTGGTGAGTTAATTTCCTGCACACCTATGCCCAGTTCAATCGCTCGCGTATAGAGTTGCGTATCGCGCAAACTGGAAATAAAAGGAATATTTAAGCTGAATAAAAAACGCTCGAGCGAATGATACATGAGCGTATTTTTTCGCACCCGGTTTGCGACAACGCCGAGGCGGATCATTTTATTGCGAGCCTTGCCCGTGGTTAATAATTCCTTGATAAAATGCGCGGTAGCGTGGATATCGATTGGTGACGGTAGTACGGGTATCAAAACGGTATCGTTCAGTTGAAATAATGATGTCAACTCAGATATATCGCCTCCAGCCGGGGTATCCATAACCACCACATCGGTTCCAGGCGGCACTCGTAATACCCAGGATCGGGTCAGGCGGTGGTCGAAATTTTTTGAAGCATCGACGCCATCGATATGATTAAGCGATTCCGGGCGTCGATTGATCCAGGCGAGAGATGAACCTTGCGAGTCATGATCGAAAAGGCGTACCTTGAGTCCCTGGCTGGCATAATGCGAGGCAATATTCGAGGTCAGCGTGGTTTTACCACAGCCGCCTTTACGATTGGTAACCAGAATCCTTTGTAATCTCATGTGGAAAGTTTATTAGCTATTGGTCAAATTTCCAGGCCTTTTTCTCCAAAAACCGACATACCTCTCATTTTTCGGTCTTTTTCTGGCCTTTTACGCGCTTTTTACACCATTAATTCAAATAAATGATGCGTATTAACCCACTTACCCCTGTTTTTAGAAATTTTCTCGATTAACGCCTGGCATGCTTTACGAGGCGACTTTTTTTCCTTCGTTGTCGATCACTTAACGAGTTTCGCTTTTCTGCATACGGGTTTTTTCCAGTCTTCAATTCTATTCGCACCGGAGTACCTTTCAATTTGAGCCTGTCAATAAAAAAGCCCATTAGATATCGCTGGTAAACGTCGGGTAAATGCTCGGTCTTGTTTCCATGTATAACAATAACTGGCGGGTTTTTTCCACCCTGATGCGCGTATCGCAACTTAATACGCCGACCACCGTGCAAGGGAGGGTTATGCCTGAATACCGCTTCTTCCAGCAGGTCGGTTAACAATCGCGTATTGAATTCGCGAAACGCCGATGCATATGCCCGGTCTATCGACACCATCATTTCACCCACACCTGTACCGTGTAGAGCCGAGATATAATGTTGTGCGGCAAACGATGCGAATGTTAAACGCCGCTGTAGCGTCTTCTTGTTATAGTCACGCTGCTCGGGTTCCAGGCCATCCCATTTATTCACGGCGATCACCAGCGCCCGTCCACTGTTGAGCGCAAATCCTAGCAAGGTCAAATCCTGATCGGTCAATCCATCGCGCGCATCGATCACCAGGATTACGACATGAGATTTCTCAATCGCCTCCAATGCCTTGATCGCACTAAATTTCTCGACCACTTCCTGGACTTTTCCTTTTTTTCGCACCCCTGCTGTGTCGATCAATGTGTACTGTTTACCGCGTCGTTCGAAGGGTACTGAAATAGTATCCCTGGTGGTTCCTGGCTGATCGAATGTGATGACTCGTTCCTCTCCAGCGAGGCGATTGATCAGGGTCGATTTCCCTACATTGGGACGCCCGACTACTGCGATCGATGGTCCACTGCTCTTGACGCTTTCTGCCTGGTCTTCCAGGTATGACGCGAGGATCAGGTCTAGCAATGGATTAATGCCCTTGCGATGCGCGGCTGAAATTAAGCATATCCGTGGAAACCCCAGGGTAAAAAAATCAGCCTGCGCCCGGTTCGGATCGATGCCATCGACCTTGTTGATCACCACACAAACCGATTTGCCAGATTTCCGTACCATTTCGGCGATCAGTTCGTCACCACTGGTCAATCCATCCTGCGCATCAACCATAAATAGTATTTCATCGGCTTCTTCGAGCGCAAGCAGGGTCTGGCGCGCCATTAAATCATCCAGATCCTGTTTCTGGCCGCTAAGGCCACCGGTATCGACAACGATATATTTCTTCGCCCCGCGGTTACCAACGCCGTATTGCCGATCTCGCGTCAAACCCGGTTCGCTCGCGACGATCGCATCACGGCTGCGAGTGAATATATTAAACAACGTCGATTTCCCGACATTGGGTCGACCAATCAATGCGACTACCGGGATCATGTCTATTTCAAACTGATAGACGACAGGTATCCATCGCTATCGATTACCACTACCTTTCCCTGCCATATTTGAGGCCGGGCGAGGTATCTTGTGCCGGTCGGTTGAACTCGTCCGATTAAGGTGCCATCGGATTTATCAAACCAGTGAACATAGCCTTCAAGATCGGCTACAACCAGACTGTCATCGATTAACACGGGGGCTGTAATCTTGCGCGCGTGCAATACCTCCTGCATCCAGAACGCACTACCAGTCCTGCGATCTATCGACCATAAATGACTGTTATCGCTGCTTAGATAAAGTGCTTCGTCGTCAATTTCGATAGACTGGTAGCTGGAAAATTTTCGCGACCACAGGACATTTCCATCAAGCGCCTGTATGGCCATCAGCTTGCCCTGGTAGGAACTGATATAGATGACACCATCACGCAGAATAAACTGACCGTCCAGATCTACCATTCTTTCAATTTCGGTTCGTCCACTTGGACTACTCACTGTAACTTCCCATACTGTGGAACCGTTGACACGGTTGAACGCTGCTATCCTTCCATTATCAAAACCACTATAAACCAGATCCCCGCGCACTAGTGGCTCGCTGTTTCCAGTTAGCGATAAAGCGGGTACGCGCCGCGACACCGTCCACTGAACGGTTCCGTCCGACAGGGATATTGCCGTCAGCTTGCCATCCGATGTGCGGACAAAAACTTGCCGATCATCAACCACGGGGGTTGCCCTGATTTCCCTCTTTAGCTGGATAGACCAGCGCAACTCCAGCTTTTCATCGAGCAAATTATAAGCATTGAGGTCACCATCCCTTGAGCTCGCAATCAGGGTTTCGGAATTACCCGCGAGACCGGTAATCGCAGGCAAACCTGTTTCAAATTTCCATTTCACCTTACCCTTTTCTGCATCGATGACTTTAACCAGTCCCTCGGTGTCTACACTAAAAAATTGATTCTGAATCAAAAGAGGTTGCATGGTATACGACGCGGTATCGATTCCAGCGCCGGTATTAGTCGTCCATTGGACTTTCAGCGCCAACGGTTTCTCGATGTCGGTTAATGGTGAGGGCGGTTCAATATTATCCGTGCTGCTACACGAAAGGATCGACAGGCTTAAAGCCAGGATGGTCAATGCACGATAAATCATGGGCTAACCCGTCGTTCCCAGGTCATCGAGCTTTTGTTGCAGGAATTTCACATTTGAAGGTCCTGGATTTCCACTCTGAGCCTTGCGATAAGCATCGGCCGCTTCAATTGACTTGCCTTGCCTGGCATAAATATCACCTTTCAATTCTTCCACGCTAGCCCTGAATGCATCAGGAAAATCGACTGCAAGCGTCGTTAGCGCATCTTCCATATTGTTCATCTGCAACTGGATATCAGCGAGTCTCTTGCGTGCCAGAAAAACCAGGGGGTCTCGCTCAGCTGCGCCAATTATCTGCTCTAGTTGTTGCTGCGCCAGGATATAGTCCTTGCTCTCGACAAAATTACGGACGAGCGCAAATCTGGCCAAAATAGCGTAATCGGTAGTTGAATGGTCGGCAATCAGGATTTCCGCCTCCTGGCTGACACCAGCGTTGTCACTCTTATTAAGCGACTCTATCAATTGAATGAAGTGGCTCGAGGCACGTTCGGCTTCAGCCTCTTTCATATCAACCCAGTAGCGGTAACCGAACAAACCACCCACACCAATGACGATGCCAGCGATCACCGCTCGACCGTTTTCCTTCCACCATTTCTTTAGTTCTTCAACCTGTTCTTCTTCTGTTTCCATCAATACCTCAATACAATTAGTTACATTAGTTCTGCTAGTTTACTCGACAAATCGGCCTGGGCGATTTCGATTTGAGGCGACGCTTCACGCAGTAATTTAACGCCTACATTACCAGATTCAATTTCCGCTTCACCCAGAATCAGTGCCAGCCTGGCACCCGACTTATCCGCCTTACGCATCTGGCTCTTAAAACTACCCCCACCAGAGTGCACTACCATGGACAGTTGCGGTAACCGATCGCGCAAGCTTTCGGCAAGTTTGTGGGCAACGCGAATCGATTCATTCCCCTGCACCAGAAAATACACACTGCAATTTGTCTGCTTATGGGCTTGATTCTGATCGATTAGCATAGAAATCAATCGCTCGCATCCCATCGCAAATCCGGCTGCATAATTTGCGCGACCGCCGAGTTGCTCTACGAGTCCGTCGTAACGTCCACCCGCACAAACCGTACCCTGGGCACCCAGCGTATCGGTCACCCACTCAAAAACGCTGTGGCTGTAATAATCGAGTCCTCGAACCAGCCTCGGATTTACCTCATATGAGACCCGCGCATAATCGAGAATATCCGTTAACATGGAAAAATGTTCGCTTGACTGTTGGTCAAGGTGATCTTTCAGAACCGGAGCGCTTTCTATTACAGCTTGCATTTCCGGGTTTTTGCTATCCAGTATGCGTAGGGGGTTGGACTCCAGTCGTCTTTGGCTATCGTCATCGAGCGAAGGGTAATGATCGCGAAAATAGCTCACTAGAATATCACGGTATCGATTGCGACAGTCGCTACTACCGAGCGTATTTATTTGCAGGTCTATATCCGTGAGGCCCAGTACTTTCCAGAATCGCGCCGCGAGGAAAATCAATTCGGCTTCAATATCGGCACCCGCCATTCCGAAGGTTTCCGCACCCAACTGGTAAAACTGGCGATAACGCCCCTTTTGTGGACGCTCGTGTCGGAACATGGGGCCGCAATACCAGAGCCGCTGCTGTTGATCGTTAAACAGGCCATTTTGTAATCCTGCCCGTACCACGCTAGCGGTATTTTCGGGGCGTAGACTCAGGCTGTCTCCATTACGATCGTCAAAGCTATACATTTCCTTTTCGACAATATCGGTCACTTCTCCGATAGATCGTTGAAACAATAGGGATTTTTCTACGATTGGAGTTCGAATCTGACGATAGCCATAAGATTCCGCCAAAACCCTGTACCCGTCCTCCAATTGGTTCCATACGGGCATGTCGGTTGGCAGAATATCGTGCATCCCGCGAATTACCTGGATAAGATTTGCCACAGTTAACTACCC
>CAZJEJ010000021.1:6294-9546 GCA_964544945.1 uncultured Gammaproteobacteria bacterium
AGATTTCTAGCTTCCTATTTTTAACCTGGAAGTATTATCGTCCCTGGTGCGGCTGGTCACATCGATGATTTCATCGTTAAAGGTTATTTCGACGCCATGGCCGTTCCCGAGAAATACGGCGAATGGTGCCGCTCCTGTAATTTTGACTTCCTGCCCCGCTCGCAACAGGTCATACACTAGCTGGTAATCACTAGAATCCTTAATATCGGCCCAGGTATCGGCGTATACGGTAATCAAGAGTTGATCCGAGCCGGTCGGCGCCAATCGGGATATGACTCTAGAATCTTCGGTAACCACAGCATCGACGATTTCCCCCTGCTGGGTATCTTCGCTTAAAGCGCTTCCAGAGTCAGAGTCGTCGGGGTTTGCTTCTACCGCCAATACCTCTTTTTCGACGGAAACGGGAGGCTCCGGTTCGACGTCTATCGATTGAACCTTCGATGTCTCGTTCGAGGTGCCTACGGTTGTCCCAGATACGATTTCAATCTCCTTCTCCTTCAGCATGGTATCTTCGGCCCCATCGGATTGGGTTATGGTCTCTGCTTGCTCAGCGTCGAGTGAATACACGTCAGTTCTGTTCTGACTCTTGTTCCACCACCAGATTCCGAGTAACACAATCAGCGCGAGTATAACCAGCGTAGTGGTCCACTTGACGCGCGCATCACCGGCGGTGATTTCAACGGCCATGTTACTGGTGGTGTTAAGTATCGGATCATCATCCGAGAAAGCCTCGATGTACTGTGTGATCATTTCATCTTCATCGAGTAAAACGATCCTGGCATAAGCGCGTAAATAACCCTTAACGAATATCGGCGCGGTAATGGTATCAAAATCGTTTTCTTCGATCGATTCGATAATACCGGTGTTAAGGTGCATTCGATTCGCGACGTCCTGAATCGATAGCCCCCGGCTAATTCTTGCGGCCTGTAACCGACTACCAGGTTCCAAACTTGCGGAGGTGGAATCTAAATCTTGGCGGGTATCTGATGGATTCATGTTATTGCATTTTTAACCAGGATTGATATTCGTCAGAGCCGGGGAAATTTCTTTTCAACTTTTCGGCCAGTTCGTCGACATTGGTGCTGCTATTCAATTCGAGTTCGGTTCTAATAGCAAGCCACAGGCTAACCGCAGTTGGATTGGCGACCAGATGAAATCGATCCAGATAAATCTTGGCCTCGGGAAATTTTTCCTGCTCGAATACCAGCCTTCCCATCGCGATTAATGCTATCGGGAAGTTACTTTTAGCCGCGAGCGCCTTGCTCAAGTATTCCATTGCCTTTTCATCCTGATCTATTTTGAGCAGGCACAAGGCTGCATTGGTATAAGCAAATTCGGGGGTTTTATACAAGGGGTTTTTCAGCGCCTGTAAAAAATATTTCTCCGATTCGACTTCGCGATTGTTACGGCATAAGAATATCCCGTAGTTATTTGCCGCTAGTGAATCGTTCCGATCCAGCCTGGTGGCCTTTTTGTAGTGGAGTTCCGCCTTATCTTTTTGTAACAGGCGATCCTGCAACATCGCATACGCATTATGTGCCGAGGCTGACTTTGGATCTTGTCGTAATGCCTTGATTAATTTTTCATTCGCCACTTCCAGATTATTCTGTTGCATATAACCTATCCCCAGTTGCACATTAATTTTACTGGCCCTGACATTTTTTGACTCACGCGGATCGACAGTAACGCAGCCTGCCAGGCTTATAATTATAGCCAGTAATAACCAGTAACTAGCACGCATGCGAAACACCTCTAATTTGTTCCAATCCAATTTTATATTTTTGGCTCCGTCGACTTCGATCCTTAAACTGACCCACTAACTGACCACAGGCGGCATCGATATCTTCGCCCCTGGCCCTGCGGGTGACCGTGATAATACCCTTGCTCGACACATATTCTCGAAAACGATCTATGGTTATCTTGTCTGAACACTGGTAAATCGCGTGGGGGTAAGGATTGAACGGAATCAGGTTTAATTTACACGGGATCCCACCAATCAGTTTCGCCAGTTCCCGCGCATGGCCCAGGCTATCGTTAACACCCTTGAGCATCACGTATTCAAAGGTAATTTTGCGGCTTTTGTAACCATCGATATAGGTGCGACAGGCATCGAGCAATTCGTTTATCGGATATTTTCGATTAATCGGTACCAACTGTTCGCGTAATGCATCGTTTGGCGCGTGTAATGATACCGCCAGGCTGACATCGGTCACCTGGTTCAATTTTTTCATCGCCGGCACTACACCCGCAGTACTGATCGTCACCCGTCGTTTGCTCAATGCGTAGGCATAATCGTCACACATCATGTCGACGGCGCCCATCACCGCGTCAAAATTCAACAGGGGTTCGCCCATACCCATCATCACCACGTTGGTGACGCCCTGCTCTATACCCTCGTTTCGCAGGCTGTGATGAACAAGATGCAGTTGCGCGATTATCTCCGCCGTGCTCAGGTTGCGGTTAAATCCCTGTTTAGCGGTCGCGCAAAAACTGCAATTCAAGGTGCACCCGACCTGCGAAGAAATACATAAAGTGGTACGAGATTTCTCTGGTATTAACACACACTCGATCGCATTTTCAGCTCCGTCAACACTCAACAACCATTTCCTGGTACCGTCCGCGGATTCCTGAATCGTACCGATTCGGGGGAATTCGATACAGGCGATCTGGCTTAGAGTTTCGCGCAAGGACCTGGACATATCGGTCATTTGCGCAAAATCGATTACACCACGCTGATGTACCCACTGCATAAATTGTTTCGCACGAAATGACTTTTCGCCGATCTCCATGAAAAAAGATTCCAGACCAGCGCGGTTCAGATTGAGCAGGTTAGTTTTCTGAGTATCGGACATTGGGTCTCGAGTCGAAATGGTAATTCAGTTTTTTCAAACGGGTTCAGCAATCCAGCGCCGTTTTGCCTGTTTGCCAACGGATTTTAATACTAGCTTCGGCCTGCCTCGAAACAAAGTAACTATTTCGAGTAAGCCTAAGGTTAATCGATTGATTTTACGCACTATTGGCATTAAGTAGAAGCCATTGTAAGTAAAAATAGGCTCCTACGGCGCAATTGATCGACTTTAATCCACCCAAATCGGTTGTTTGCCCTCTTCACTTCTATATAATTCGGCATTTCTCTCTTTATCTTACCTAAGCCGCTGAGCCCAATGCAATTTATAGAAACCCGTGGTAACGATGGTGTCCGCCCCGAGTCGGTCTGTTTTTCCGAGGCGTTGCTATCGCCGATTGCCTCCT
>CAZJEJ010000021.1:9646-26973 GCA_964544945.1 uncultured Gammaproteobacteria bacterium
AGCAGCAATACCTGATCCTGGTAGCGACCAGCGGCGATACGGGCCCTGCTGCGCTCGAAACTTTTCGCAACCGCGAGAATATCCGCGTCGTCTGCCTGTATCCAGATGGCGGTACATCGGATGTACAGCGACTGCAAATGGTGACCGAAAACGCCAGTAATTTAAAGGTAATCGGGATCAGGGGAAATTTTGACGATGCCCAGTCCGCGTTAAAGGCGCTCTTGTCCTCCACAGAATTTAATCGTCAACTGGATCACTTGAATATATCCCTTTCGGCCGCCAACTCGGTGAATTTCGGCCGTATCATATTTCAGATTATTTACCATGTTCATTCATACCTTGAACTGGTCAGGCAACAGGTTATTACACTGGGTGACGAGATATACCTGAATATCCCCAGTGGCAATTTTGGCAACGCTCTCGGCGCTTACTATGCACGAAAAATGGGGCTACCGGTAGCACGCATTATTGTTTCATCAAACGCAAACAATGTGCTCACCGAGTGGATCAATACGGGCATTTACGATATATCAAACAAAACCTTGATAACCACGACCTCTCCTGCCATGGACATTCTCAAGTCATCTAATGTAGAGCGAATCTTATTTGATTTGTTCGGCCAGCAACGCACTCGAGAACTGATGAAACAGCTTGACGAAAAGCAATGCTACCGGCTCGAAGCGGATGAACTTGACCAGGTGCAGGAAATATTTAGCGCCGATTTCTGCTCCGACGAGCAAGGCCGGGCCTATATTCGCAGTACTTTCGATCAGGGTTACCTGATCGATCCTCATACCGCCACCTGTTTTAAATCAAGAGATAATTTAGACGACAGACAATTACCCACTATTGTCGCCTCTACGGCCGAGTGGACCAAGTTTTCGCAGGTGATCAATCAGGCTATTACCGGTAAAACCGGCGAGGCTGACCTGGAAGCACTGGAGTCGATTAGTAAGACTGCCGGTGTCGAAATACCAGAATCCATCCGGGACCTGTTTAATAAGCCAGTCTGTCACGATACGGTGATCGATAAAGGCGAGATCGAATCGGAGATTTTGGGTTTTTTACAGAATTAGGTTAGCGATTACCCCTCGATCATCCAGGGCTGAGAGTAAATCACACTGAAACCCGAATGGCGGTTTTCTCGGTCCAGTGTATGGTAATCAGAGAAACAATGCTAAGCAGCGCATACCCCGTCACCAGGGGCGTCACCGTACCGTTATACGCAGCTGCCACCGAAACACCAAAAATGACCGAAATAAAGGTCGATATTGACCCGACAACGGCAGCACCGAGCCCGGCAATATGACCGAGCGGCTCCATCGCCAGCGCATTCAGGTTTCCAAACAACATACCCATAAAGAAAAATACCAGCAGCAGGTAAGCCATTAGTGCCGGTAAGGGTGGATGTCCCTGATAGGACTGAACGACCAGGAAAAAGGGTACCGAAAGTATGGCAATCATCGACATCGAGATGCGCGACAGCAAGCGCATGCCTAATCGTCTTACCAGTTTGGCGTTGAACAGTGAGGCCAGGCCAATCGATGTCGCCAGCACCCCGAAGTATAATGCGAATTGATTACCTAACGCATACTGCACCTGAAAGATTTGTTGGGAACTACTGAGATACCCAACAAAAGCGCCAAAAATAAACCCCATGCTCAGGGTATAGCCTATTGTCACTGGTATCGAACAAATCGACTTTATATCCCGCGTCATTCGCTTAAATGAAAATTGAATACGCTTTTCCTGCACCAGGGTTTCGGGTTGCCGTAATCCAAACCAGGGTAAGGTGATCGCGGTTAGCAACAGGAAGAAGGCAAAGATCGCGCGCCAGTCCGATACGATCAATATCATTTGTCCGATGGACGGAGCGACGATTGGAATCAAAATAAAAATCGACATCACAAACGACATAACGCGAGCCATTTCCCGCCCTTCGAATCGATCGCGAACAAGCGCAACTGCAACAATTCGAGGTCCAGCCGCCCCCAGTCCCTGTAAAAAGCGTCCGATCAACATATCATCAAAATCCTGAGCGAAAAGAGACAGCAGACAACCCCCGATAAAAATGAAGAATCCGCCGATGATTGCCGGCTTACGCCCAATGCTGTCGGACAAGGGTCCAAAAAATATCTGTCCGAAGGCCATGCCAACGAACAGGATGGAAATCACAAACTGACTGTTGTTGATGTTTTCTACACCGAGGTCGGCGGCGATATCCGGCAATGCAGGTAACATCGCATCGATAGACAATGCAACCAGGGAGATAATCATCGCAATGATGACGACAAATTCGGCGAACCCAGGTTGATTAATATCTGAATCCGTGACTCCACTACGTCGCATTGAAGTCACAGATTCAGGTAAAAGTTTTGAGTAATATCACTGATTAATGCTCAGGTCGAGGCGCATGGCTTGCGCACTCGATGGGCACAGTGATTCAAATTGTCTGGTGGATTTTATTGCTGAGGGTAATTTATTTCTATCGACCGTGTAAAATCCATAATCTCTAAAATACTGCCCGGCCGATTCGGTTAGCAGATACACTTCTTTCACACCTGATACACGAGCCCTCTCTAGTAGTTCATGGGTAATATCCCTGGCTAAACCCCGCCCACGCTTGTCCGGGCGAACCGCTATCGAGCGCAACAATCCGATGGGCCCCATGTGTTGCATTCCACCAATGGCACACAGACTGCCGCCATCACGATGCCCGACAAACTCGTCGATATGCTCGGCACAGTCTTCGAAGGGTAAGTCGCACGATTGCAACAAAGCCTCGGCATCGGCCGAATCCAGGTGGCTTAATCGGATAATGTCGTGCTCGCTCGGTATTTCGGCCATGGGAGCTTCGGGTTAACCGGTTCCCAGGGTTTCTACTCGAATACGGTGTATATCGCCGTGTACCGTATCGAGTTCGCGAATTATTTCGATAGCCCTGTCCATTTGTGATTCACGAATTTTCTGCGTCAATAAAATAATAGTCGCCTGCGGAGCACCTGACTCCGGTTCTTTCTGCACTATGGCTTCGATCGAAATATCGCTCTCGCCCATGATTCGCGTAATATCGGCCATCACGCCCGGGATGTCGTCTACGCACATTCGCAAATAGTATGCGGTCGAAACCTGCGTAATGGGCAATACCGGGATATCGGCGATCTGGTCGGCCTGAAATGCCAGATGAGGTACGCGATTTTGCGCGTCAGTGGTGATCGTACGAGCCACATCGACAATATCGGCCACAACCGCTGAAGCGGTAGGGTCCGCCCCCGCGCCAGCACCGTAATAGAGCGAAGGACCAAGTTTATCTGCCATCACCAGCACGGCATTCATCACTCCTTCTACATTGGCAATCAGTCGCTTTTTCGGAATCAGGGTTGGATGAACGCGCATTTCGATACCCTCTTCGGTTCGGCGAGCAATACCCAGATGCTTGATGCGGTATCCCAGTTGCCCTGCATAAATCACATCCTCGGTAGATATATTGCGAATCCCTTCGGTATATACCGCATCAAATTGCAATGGAATACCAAATGCCAATGACGAGAGAATGCAAAGCTTATGCGCTGCGTCGATACCCTCCACGTCGAAGGTCGGGTCGGCCTCTGCATAGCCCAGGGCCTGCGCTTCGCGCAGCACATCTTCGAATTCCCGACCCTTGTCGCGCATCTCGGTGAGAATGAAATTACCGGTACCGTTAATAATACCGGCGAGCCACTGGATACGATTTGCACTCAGGCCTTCACGAATTGATTTAATAATTGGGATGCCACCAGCGACTGCGGCTTCGAATGCCACGTTGACACCCTTTTCCTGCGCCGCGGCGAAAATCTGGTTGCCGTGAATGGCGATTAAAGCCTTATTAGCGGTAACGACCTGCTTGCCATTTTCTATCGCCTTTAACACCAGTTCACGCGCAGGCTCATAACCACCGATGAGTTCGATTACGATATCGACTTCGGGGTCATTTACGACTTCAAACGGATCCGAAGACAGTTTTATATCCTCGGCCCCTTCTGGCATCCCTTTGCTCACCGATTTGCGCGCGGCATGCACGATTTCGATGCTACGCCCCGCGCGCCGGGCTATTTCCTGCGCATTGGTTTTGAGTACCAGCACCGTGCTGGTGCCTACCGTACCGACACCAATCAAGCCGAGTTTCACCGGTTTCAATATACGTCTCCAGTTTCGAGTTTGGGGAAATTGAGGAACGCGCAACCTTAAGTTAATCCGGGCCTGACTGTCAATCGGAACCAGAGACTCGTGATCGTTTTTAATTTGATTGTTAATAAACAGGCCAGGGTTAAATATTTCTGACACAAATTGCCCATTCGCGGCATTTCATTTATCCTGCACCGCATGTCACTCACCGAAGAAAGAATCACTAGCCGTTACAGGATTTCAGGCTATAGTTCGGATGAAATAATTGTGAACGATACGGCTTATCGCCAGAGTTTAATATTGTCGCCACACTCCCTGCACCACCCCTGGCCGATAGCCTGTATCGAGGATCTAGACGAATCCGGTTTGCAGATAATTCTGGATATGAGCCCGAAGGTGGTCTTACTCGGTACCGGCGAGCAACAGCAGTTTCCCAGGGCCAATATCATGGTTTTATTTGGCCAAAGGGGTATCGGTCTGGAGGTGATGAATAACGGTTCGTTGTGCCGCACGTTTAATATCCTGGTGGCGGAGGATCGCGACGTAGTTGCGGCAATAATACTGTCCTGAAGTCGAAAAGAACGACAACCATCTGGCAGGAAATTACTCTATGACATTGTCCTTTGAAAAACCGCTGTGCTCGAGAATACGCCGTAAATTGCGTAATGCTTCCATCTGAATTTGCCGAACCCTTTCTCGTGTAACGCCGATCTCAAGACCAACTTCTTCAAGTGTGCCACGCGCATGGTTACGCAAGCCAAACCGCCTTACCACTACACTGCGTTGTTTTTCGTCCAGTTCATCCAGCCAGTCGTCAAGACGCTGGACGATCGATTCGTCCTGTAAAATTCTAAACGGATCTACATTATTATCGTCCGCAATAATATCCAGCAACGGCCTTTGATTTTCTCCCGCGCCCACCGGCATATCAAACGAGGAGACTCGATCAGCCAGACGAAACATTTTCTCGATGTCCTTGACCGGTTTTTTCAACGCGCTTGCAACGTCTTCAGCGGTCGCTTCCCGGTTGAGTTCCTGGGTTAATTTGCGAGCCGCTCGAAGATAGGTATTGAGCTCTTTGATAACATGAATTGGAAGACGTATCGTCCGTGTTTGATTCATCAACCCGCGTTCGATGGTTTGCCTGATCCACCAGGTCGCGTAGGTCGAAAATCGAAATCCCCGCTCTGGATCGAATTTTTCGACCGCTCGCATCAGACCAAGATTGCCTTCTTCTATCAAGTCTAATAATGCCAGCCCTCGATTCATATAGCGTCTGGCAACCTTGACTACCAGGCGTAAATTGCATTCGATCATCTTGTCGCGAGCTTTAATATCTCCTTTTAAGGCGAGCCGCGAGAAGTAAACCTCTTCTTCGGCAGTGAGTAACGGGGAGATTTCAATTTCTTTTAGATATAACCTGGTCGGGTCTGCATCGGAAGCGCGCCTGGAACTGGTTTTTCTACGCGTTTCTGTTTGGCGGCGGTCGGTTGTTTTATTGCCCTCGACCTGAATGACGTCTGAGTCATCATCTGGCTCTACAATAGTTGCATGCTCGTCGACCGTAATGCCTGCTTCGAGTTTTTCACTTTCTTCGATTTCAAGCAAATCTTCTACCAGTTCATCAGCCGGTATTTCCGTATCTTGAATTAACGACGTATCGGTCGATTTAGTCATCCAGGCTTCCATAATTTTCGATCATTGAAATCATCGCTTCGGCAAATACTTTAACGGATCAACCGGTTCGCCATTCTTCCTGATCTCAAAATGCAGCCTTGCCATCGCGGTTTTGTGCCGACCCATTTTTGCAATTACCGCCCCAGCCTTGACCATCATTCCCTCTTTTACAAGTCGCTGCTGGCTATAGGCGTAAGCACTCAAATAGGTGTCGCTATGCTTGATAATAATCAGGTTACCATACCCAGACAAACCATTACCACTATATACTACCTTGCCATCAGCCGTGGCATAGACCGGTTGGCCAAGCTTTCCCGCAATATTTATTCCTCGCTGGCCAAGTTTACTGGCGGAAAAAGTGTTCAGTACGATACCACTGGCAGGCCATAACCAGCGACTGGGTTGAACGCTCGTAACGGTTGGTTTAGTACTCTTAACCAGCACCTTCGTTTCGGTTGCCTGAGCAGTTTTCGAAACCGCTGTAGCGGGTTTGCTCCTGGTGACGCTTCCGGGTTGAAACAGTTTCAGTCGCTGCCCTGGTTTGATGATCGAATTGATAGCTATGCGATTCCAGTCGGCCAGTTTTTTATAATCAAGATCATAGCGCCAGGCAATCGAATAAAGGGTATCGCCAGATTTCACCTGATACCAACTACCCGTCGATGTTTTTTGTGGAGACGAGTAAGTCGATGCGCAAGAGACTAATACCGACAGGATAATGACCAGGGATATCAGTTGAAAAAGAGGCTTCATCGTTCAGAACTGGTAAAAGACGATCAGAATTACAAGTAAGATAACCGCGCCCCAGCCTATTTTCTCAATATACTGGATCAGTTTCGGTTCAATCGCTGGACCATAATTGGCCAGACACCAGGCAACCAGAAAAAATCTTGACCCTCGGCCGATCAGGGAGGCTAACACAAACGGTAGAAATGCCAGGCCGAGTACGCCGGCGGATATAGTGAATATTTTGTACGGCACCGGAGAAAATCCAGCTACCAATACAGCCCAGAATCCCCAGCGATCGAACCATAGACTGACCATTTCGTAAGCGGCTTGATATCCCCAGTCGATCAATAAGGGCTGAATATAATCGAATAAAAAAGCGCCGAGTAGATAACCGACTATCCCGCCTGCAACCGAGGCTGCCAGAGTCAGTGTTGCGAAATACAGGGCCTTTTTTGGTGTCGCTAGAGACATCGGCGCGAGCATCAGGTCCGGCGGAGGAAATGGCAGGATAAACGATTCAACAAAACTTAATATCGACAGGTACCAGGGGGCGCTGTCTCTGCGCGAAAGCTGAATCGCCTTGTGGTAAAGATATTCAAACATTAAGGAGCCTCTGCATCAGGCCAATCCCGGCAACAGGGGAACAAACGAGACTTTCGCCAACTCTATAGTATCCAGCCCATGCGATGTCCTGGTTAATTCCATCAGGGTCTGGCTCCCACCGTCATCGAAAGGAAAAATCATCGAACCACCTTCCAGGAGCTGTTGCGTCAGAGGTTCGGGTATTTCGGTGCAGGCTGCGGTAATCATGATTCGATCAAATTGATAATTTGGATTTGGCCACCCGAGATTTCCATCGGTATGGCGAAGTTGAACATTATAATATTCCAGCTCGGCCAGTCTCTTTTTTGCCTGTATATGCAAGGCTTCGATGCGCTCGACGCTATATACCTGCGGAAAAATGCTGGCCAGAACAACGGTTTGATAGCCACATCCAGTACCAATTTCCAGTACCGAGTTAGGCAGCCCATCGATCAGTAATTGCTGGGTCATAAGGGCGACTATGTAGGGTTGAGAAATAGTCTGGCCATAACCTATCGGCAACGCTATATCTTCATAGGCGCGATGCGCCAGCGCTTCATCGACGAAGAGATGGCGTGGAATCCGTCGCATCACGTCAAGCACTGTCTCGTTATCGATACCCTGGTCTTTCAAACGCTGGATTAACCGATCTCGAGTTCGCTGCGAAGTCATGCCGATACCCTGGAATATCCTGTCGGTTGGGCTCATATAATTTTATCTTCGCTCTGGCTCATACTATTCAACCATTGTTGTAGTGGATCAATGCTATCGTGGCGAGTCAGATCTATCTGTAGCGGCGTGACCGATGTCTGCATGTGTTCGACGGCGTAGAAATCAGTACCGGGTCCGGCGTCCTGCGCCGCCCCTGGAGGGCCTACCCAATAGATCGGTAATCCAACGGGATCACTCTGCTTCACCATCGATTCAGCCTTGTGACGAAACCCTAACCGGGTTGCCTGAATCGGACCGATTTCGGCTAGCGCCAGGTCAGGCACGTTAACATTTAAAATAGTATCTTCGGGCAAGGGATTAGTGATCAGGTTTTGAATAATCTGACCCGTGATTTCGGCTGCAACATCATAATGCCAGCTACTTTTGCCGACAAGCGAGACCGCTAGCGCTGGTAAGCCAAGATATCTCCCTTCCATCGCCCCGGCGACGGTACCGGAGTACAGCACATCATCGCCCAGATTAGCGCCCGAATTTATTCCAGATACCACCATATCGGGTTTTTGATCCAGCATTCCGGAAATTGCCAGGTGGACACAGTCTGTAGGCGTGCCATCGACACTGAGGTACCCTAATTCGGTTTTGCGTACCCGTAGCGGCCGCTTCAGCGTGAGCGAGTTACTTGCTCCGCTCCTGTCTCTATCGGGCGCAACAACGGTTATCTCGGCGATCATCGATAGCCGTTCTGCCAGGATTCTGATACCTGGAGCAAGGTATCCGTCGTCATTAGTGATGAGAATATGCATCAATTGTTTCGATTTGAAAAATATGCGGAATAATAAACCAATTCGGTACCCGCACGTGATTAATTTAGTTTTTCCTCTGAATATTGGCCGAATGAATTCGGCCCTACAGGCAGTTTTTCTCAGGCCTTAATGTTTGAGCGATCAGTTGTATGAGCAGGCACTCTTCCCCAAATCGAGTGGGTAGATTATGCTAGCCGGAATCAATAGATCAATAAATAGCAAATCATGCCCGTAGGGTCGAATTCATTCGACCAATAAATACCGTACCTCAGAAAGAAATGACAAACTATTGTGAAACCAAAACCAGAGGGTAAAACCAGCTTTGCCGACCACGTGCCGGGTGTTAAAAAACTCGACCATGACCGCATCAATACTTATCAGGATCGAGTTAAGAAATCACCTGCACCTACCCCCCGAACACCGCTAGCCAGGCCGGATTTTTCAAATATCGAATTCCAGCAACTAACTCAACTCCAGGACTCGCACTTCAACCCGGGTATTACGAAAAAAAGGCAACGAAGAATACGCCAGGGAAATTTACCGATTGACGACCAGTTAGACCTGCATGGATATACCCAGGAACAGGCCGTTACGGAGCTGAATCATTTTCTCGATCATGCGCTATCGTCGGGGTTCAAACTGCTGGTAATCATACACGGCAAGGGGAAACGTTCGAAAGGCGATGCGGTATTGAAACCGCTGGTACAGGATTGGTTTGCTCATCAACCATCGGTACTTGCCTGGTGCCCCGCGCAGGCTAACCATGGTGGTAACGGAGCGAGTTACGTATATCTACGTCGCGGTTAGAGACGATCGGATTTATTCAGAGGATTCTTAGGTTTACTCGGCATACCAGTTAATCTCCCTCGCTGTAAAAACCCCCACTACGACCTGATTAAGGCCATGTGGCATTGTCACCTGCGTCGCACTAAGAGGAATTCTACCCCCCATAATCTCTGCCTTGCTCTGAGGATAAAGGGGTTGTCGGTAGGGTTCGGCGTACCCGCCGGGATGAATTGGCAGGTCTGACTGGTCGTATTTGTCAGAACCGCCCAGGGTATGCATAATTTCATGCGTAATCACGACATTATTCGAGCCATTGTAACTTTCGTGTGCGAAGGCATTAATCAATCCGATCATGCCGCCCTGCAATCCAACCGAGTGGGGCAGGGACTGGGTTGTTTCGACGTTAAAATAATTTACGAATAGATTGATATCGGCTTCGTTATTGTCATCCATGAACGACTGGTATAGCGCCCAGGCGCGAAAATGCAGGCTCCAGATAATATTATTGACCATGCTGGGCTGGAGCGGCAGCGGTGGCGGTATGGTCTCCAGTTCGCGTGCGTACTCTAACCGTACCGCGTCGATAGGAATACCATATCGACTGGCTTCCCTGTTGATAAAACCTTCGATAGGCTTGAAATCAACCAGTTTTAGCGAGTCTATATATTGTGCGCTGCCACTGAGCTGGTCACCATTGATTGCGTAGAGCCTGACGACCAGGGTCTGCTCCCAACTCGCCACTTTTAATTTAACCAGCGCTTGTTGTGCAGCCACCGCAAGCAGAATTAGCAGCAAAATCAGGTACCGAATATAGCGCCGATTTTTTCGCCCAGAGTCGCCAAAGATCAACATACCAGGCGCTCGGCCCTGTACAGGGTATCTATACCAGCTGCATTCCCGAAGGCATTTTCGCTCAGGTAGCGCCGCCATTGTCTGGCATTCGGCTGGCCGTGGAACAGCCCTGTAATATGACGTATCATTTTAGTTAATGGTATTCCCTGATTCAGTTGCCGCTCGATATAGGGATAAATGCTATGTAACAAAGCCTGCCGACTCAAAACATTAGCCCGTTTCTCCCCGAATATTTTTTCATCCACGTTATGCAATAGATAAGGGTTTTGGTATGGCTCACGGCCGAGCATCACACCATCTACCTGGTGTAAATGCGCTTGCGCCGATTCCAGTGATTTAATACCCCCGTTGATGATTATTTCAGTGTCGGGAAAATCCTGCTTCAGACGATAGACCCAGTCGTACTTCAAGCGGGGCACCTCTCGATTTTGTTTGGGGCTAAGCCCCTGTAACCAGGCGTTTCGCGCATGCACGATCAACGCTTCTACACCAGCTTCAATTTGCGTGTGGGCGAATCGGCTAAATAAATCGTAATGGTTTTGCTCATCGACTCCGGTTCGGTGTTTCACCGTGACGGGTAAAGTGCTACCGCTTATAAGCGCCGATACGCATTCGCCGACGAGACCAGGGTCGGCCATCAGGCAGGCTCCGAAGCTACCAGACTGCACTCGATCACTCGGGCATCCACAATTTAAGTTGATTTCATCGTACCCATAATCCGTGCAGATTTGAGCTGCCTGATACAGTTGCTCTGGATCAGAACCACCGAGTTGAACGCCAATTGGGTGCTCTTGCTCACTAAATCCAAGCAGGTAATCCCGGTCGCCATGAATGATGGCCAACGCCGTTACCATCTCGGTGTAGAGCAATATGTTTTTTGAAAACAGGCGTAGAAAATAGCGGCTGTGTCGATCCGAATATCCCATCATCGGGGCAATGCAAAACTTTCGATTTACTTTCGCTGGCATTTTATCGGGGTTTCATTATTAGTGCAGGTAAAGGAAATTATCGGATATTTTTATGACTATTACACGTTTTATGAGTACCTATATAACTGGCCCTTCCTAAATCGAGTCTCGTGTAGGGCCGAATTTATTCGGCCGGTCATGCGTGGCCAAATTCATTCAACCGATCGTTATTGGCCGAATGAATTCGGCCCTACAGGCACGGGGAAGAGCATCTTTAGCTAGTCAGGCAATTCGTTTTACTTCCTGCACATTGGGCACCTGCGATAATTTATCGATGATTACCACCAGCTCATCTACGCTGTGAATTTCGATCGTAAGTTTACTGTGAACCATTTGCTCGATCCTGTTGGTAGAAGAATTGACTGTCAGCAGGTTGATATTTTGATTTGCGAGTATGGTGCTAATGTCCTGCATCAAGCCGGTGCGTTGGAAGGCACTAAGCGAAACTTCGACCGGATACACCGATTGTGCACCCTGCCCCCATTCCACCTCTATAAGGCGTTGACGTCGTTCTTCCGGAAGAGCCAGCATGTTGGGGCAATCGTGCTGATGAATCGTGATACCCGAATTAAGCGTAATAAAACCGATGATCAGGTCTCCAGGAACCGGCTTGCAGCACCCGGCGAACTGGGTTTTCAGGTTTCCGACGCCATGAATACTGATTTCGTCTCCCGAAATAGCCTTTTTGGGCACACTTTTTTTGACTTTTTTAAACGGATCGTCGGACTCAGGTTCACTCTGCAAGTACCCTATAATCTGTGCCGAGGTAATCAGGCCGCGCCCGATATCGGCAAAAAACTGATCAGATTCCTTGCGCTTGAAGTGCTCAACCAGGTCTTTTAAATCGGCATTGTGGATCGAATACCGGGTTAATATACGATCATAAACAGATTTACCATCCAGCAGGTTGTGTTCGAAATCCTGGTGGTTAAACCAGTTCCGAATCTTGGACCTGGTACCGGCAGATTTGACAAAACCCAGGTTTTTATTCATCCAGTCCCGGCTGGGTTTACTTTCTTTGGTGGTCAGTACCTCAACTTCGTCGCCGGTTTTCAGTTGAGTCGTCAGATTGACGATACGCCCGTTCACCTTCGCACCCCGGCAACGGTGCCCGACCTCAGAGTGAATAGCGTAAGCAAAATCGAGTGGTGTGCCACCCTGAGGTATATCGACCACCTGGCCTACTGGCGTGAATACGTACACCCGGTCACTGGACATTTCGGTCGATATCTCCGAAATGACATCGGACACTTCTTCAGCGGAGCCATCCAGCATATCACGCATGACCGAGATACTTTTCTCCATACGCTCGTCGAGGCGGACACCCTCTTTATACCGCCAGTGCGATGCGACACCAAATTCAGACTTTTCGTGCATCTCGAGAGTGCGGATTTGCACTTCGACTATCTGTCCACTTTCGGACACTACCGCGGTATGTAGCGACTGGTAACCGTTCTCTTTGGGATTGGCAATATAATCATCGAATTCGGCTGGAACATGTTGCCAGCTAGTATGCACAACCCCAAGTACGGCATAGCAATCCGCCACGCTGCTAGTCAGAATGCGTACTGCTCGAACATCGAACAATTCGTGAAATTCCAGGTTTTTTTTCTGCATTTTGCGCCAGATACTAACGATATGCTTGACGCGCCCACTGACCGTCGCCTGGACTCCCTGCTCCTTCAGCAGCCTGTCCAGCTGAGCTGTGAACTGCTGAATAAACGCTTCTCGCTCACTACGCTTTTGTTCCAGCAACCTGGCTATTTTCCTGAATGCCTGAGGTTCCAGCGCCCTGAACGCGAGGTCCTCAAGCTCCCACTTCAGCAGCCCCATACCCAGCCGATTAGCCAGTGGCGCAAAGATATCGAGCGTTTCCTGTGCGATACAACGCCGCTCTTCGTAACTATAGTGTTTGAGTAACTTTAGTCGCTCTACTCGATAGCAAAGCTTGATCAGCATGACTCGTACGTCAGCGATAATTGCCATCAGCAGGCGGCGTAGTTTTTCTGCCTGCTCGGGTGTTTTAAATCGCGCCTGATTGCAATCCTGCACCGTATTTAACCGGTTCACACCCTGCACTAACAACGATACCTTTTTGCCGAATTGTTGCTCGATTTCAGCGGTATCCAGCTCGCCTCGCAACTCCGGGTCGCTCAGGAGGGTGGCTATCAGGGTATGCCGATCGGTTTCCATTTCTAGCACGCGACGAACAACATGGACGCTACGCGGCCTGCTATTATCGGTATAGTCGGTATTGAGCGCATAATCCAGTGCGCGCGACAAATCGTCATCCCAGCTTATTTTTTTACTGATCAAATCGACCAGTTGCTGTCTTTCGCCTGGCTCTAAATTCTGTCGTGACATCAGGTTCTGAGAATTCTCATGGGCGAAATATTGTAAACTTTTCGGCTCACCAGTGTACCGGCTATTGTCAAAACCAAGGTAGCAGAAACCAGGCTATAAACCCAGATAGCAGGAGAAAATTGATAATCGATATCAAAGAAATAAACGCTGATTATCCAGCCCGAGATACTGGCGAAGATTGCTGCAAACAAGCCAATCAAAACACCCATCAGGCTGAATTCGAGTACGTTGACTCGATATAGCTGACTGGTTTTCGCCGACATCGCTCGTAACAACGACGATTCCATCTGACGTTCCTGTCTACCGGTTTGAATCGCGGCGAGTAATACGACGATGGCCGATGCCAGGGCAAAAATAAAGAAGAACTCCAGTGCGATTGAGGCGCGTCCGGCAATTTCCCGAACACGCGTCATCAGTTCGGTAATATCGAGCAAGGTAACCGATGGGTGGATCGACAGTAACTCCTTCAGATCCGATTTTTGATCGCCGTCGATGAGCGCGCTTAACAACCAGGTTTGTGGTAGATTCCTGATCAACTGACGGTTTACGATTACGTAGAAATTTGGTTTGAAGTTTTCCCACAATACCGACCGGATGCTGGTAATCCGACCTTCCATCGTTTCACTGCCAACGGAGAACGACAGCATATCACCAATCTCTAGCTGCAGGCTCGTAGCCATACCCTGATCAATCGATATCTGCGGATCATCGCTATCCCGTAACCACTCTCCGGCCTCAAGCCGGTTCTCGTCGGGCAATTTTTCTGCGTAGCTCACGTTAAAGGTATGATTAGCAAAGTGAGACGCACGTTCATCGGCAAAATCGATCACCTGTATCTGCTTCCCGTTTATATGGGTCAACCGGGCTCTTATCATCGGATAGGCGGTGGATGAGGAAATTTGTCGCTGCTCCAGGTAGCGCTCGATATCAGCTACCTCGCCAGTAGGAATATTAATCAGGAAATAGTTAGGAGTATCGCCTGGAAGCTGTGTTTCCCAGGAGCTTATAAGCTCATCCTTGACCACCGCTATCATCAATATCGCCAGCAGGGCAAGGCTAAAAGCCGACATCACGAACAATGCTCCTCGCGTATTCGATTTCAACCGGCTGAGTAGATACTGTCGCAACCAGAATCGCCGTTTCGATGAAAACAATAGCGTGTTGATCATCAATAGAAAGATAAGCGGCAATATCAGGGCGGCGAGTAATAGCATGGACAGGGTCGCCATCGCCAGCATCGAATCCTGCATCAGGATAATAAGCACCAGAAATACAGTAATAATCGAGGACCCTGACAGTAATAGATGCCGACGCAGCGACCGAGGATTACTGACGTGACGAATCACCTGCATTGGCGGGGTTTCGATTACAAGCAACAGGTACGGCAAACTAAATCCTGCCAGGCTTATCAAGCCAGCCACGGCTGCAACCAGATACGACCTGATAGACCACACCTGTGGCAATTCCCGACCAAACCAGCCGTCCAGAGCCCATTGCAATGGATATTGCGAAAACCAGCCGATACCGATACCAATCACAGTCGCCATTAGCCAGACTTTGAGCAACTGCCAGCTATAAAATCGAAACAGCCTTTTTTGCGATATTCCAAACGCTCTTAGCATCGCCACCTTGGGTGCCTCGCGGCTTGCTGTATATCGGGCCGTGATTGCTATCGCGACCATTGCAATAACCAGCGTTAAAACAATAGATAAGGCAAAAAACTTACGCGTATTCTCAAGAGCCCGGCGCATCTCGGGACGGGCATTTTCCAGATCCTGTAACTTTTCACCTTCGTTCAGCTGCGGCCTTATCCACTGGCTAAATTTCTCCACCTCGACCTGCTCCCCGGCTATTAAAAGTCGATAGTTCACCAGACTTCCAGCAATAACCAGCCTGGTTGCCTCCAGGTCAGCCAGGTTCATCAGTATTCTGGGCGCAAGATTAAACAGAGTGCCGCCACGATCCGGCTCGTAGGTGAGTAACCACCTGGCAATAAAATCTCTACTACCCAATGCAATGCTACTGTCGATTAACTGGGCCAGTTTGGGATCGAGCCAAATTTCTCCAACTTCAGGACCACTTTGTGATCTGATTTTATCGTCGGTAATCTCGCGCGCCTTTTCCAGGCGTCCTCGCAGTGGGTAATTGCTGTCCACAGCCTTGACTTCGACCAGCTGCGGGCTGTCATCGATAAAAATAGCGGTTCTGAAGCTCGCCGTGTGGGCCACCTGCAATCCTCGCGCCAGGGCCTCACGTTCATATTTTTCATCGAGACGATTGCCAGAAGCCAGCACCAGGTCGGCGGCCAGTAATTCGCTCGCCTGGCGATCGAGTAGCAGGCTGATTCGTTGGGTAATCAACTGGCTAGCAGTAACGATGCCAATGGTAATCACTGTCGCCACCAGCATTAACCAGTATGATTGAATTCTAGGAAGGCCCGAAATCATGGTGCTTAACCCTGGCCGTTAAGGCGGCCCGATTCAATCAGAACCTGTCGATCACCGCGTCGCGCCAGTTCCGATTCGTGGGTTACCAGTACCAGGGTTGTGCCAGATTGATCGCGTAGCCGAAACATCAAGTCTGCAATCTGGCCTCCGGTTTTAGCGTCTAAATTTCCGGTAGGTTCGTCGGCAAACAAAATGAGTGGTTTTACCGCAAACGCACGCGCAATCGATACTCGTTGCTGCTCTCCCCCCGAAAGGTGATCAACAAGGGTGCTCTTTTTTGCTCCCAGCCCCACCTGTTGCAGGCTGGTATCGGCAATCTCCATGGCGTCTTTCGCCTCCCCAAGTTCAAGTGGTAACATCACGTTTTGCAATGCAGTGGCGCCCTGCACCAGCTGGAAAGATTGAAACACGAAACCGACTTTACCCGCGCGAATTCCTGATCGTTGTTCCTCGCTCTTGTCGGCCAGGTTTTCTCCCAGTAGCACTATTTCTCCCGCACTAATCTGATCCAGGCCGGCCATCAAGCCAAGCAGAGTGGTTTTTCCGGAACCCGAGGTGCCTTTGATCACAATTGCTTCACGATACTCCACGTTCAGTGATATATTTTGTACCACGTCGAGTGCGCCATCGGGCGTATTAACGGTTTTGGTCACTTCCTGTAGAGATATGCAAAAATTATTTTCTGTCATTAGTATGTTCTTTCTGTTGCTGGTTCCAGTAATTGTTTATGCTGACCACTCGGTTCCCAGAATTCTTATCATAGGCGACAGCTTAAGCGCCGCCTATAATATACCGGTAGAACAAAGCTGGCCGGAATTGTTCAGCTCAAATATAAGGTCGAGTTATCCACATGCAAGCGTAACCAACGCCAGCATTAGTGGCGAGACTACTTATGGTGGCCTCCAACGCCTGGATAAAATGCTTTTGGAGTATAAACCCACGCAGCTGATTATCGAACTTGGAGGTAACGATGGGCTCAGGGGTTTGAATTTCAAACAGACCACCGAAAACTTGTCCCTAATGGTTAGACAGGCATTAGATCAAAACATTTCAGTCGTGATAATCGGGGTGCGCATGCCACCTAACCTGGGCCCGGTTTACAACCAGCGTTTCCAGCAAATTTTCGAATCGGTATCCCTAAAGTACGGGATTACTTATTTGCCAGAATTCCTTGAAGGTGTGGCTGCCGGCGATGCCGACATGATGCAGGCTGACGGTATCCATCCAACAGCGAAAGCACAGCCAATACTGGCTGATAAAGTATTCAAGGTCATAGTAAAAAT
>CAZJEJ010000022.1:0-16752 GCA_964544945.1 uncultured Gammaproteobacteria bacterium
GGCTTCACCGACCATTGCTCGCTGGTTTCAAGCCGGTATTCGTAATCGTCTCGTTGTAAATGGAATACCACGGGGGTCGCATCTGTAGACTGGTACTGCTCCAACGTTTTGATCAATTGACCGACAGACCGATCGGCCTTGCCATTTAACACAATATGTAAAGCACGAGCATGATTCGAGCGGTAAACGTCGAGCAGTTGAACCTGTGTTGCGCGAATCTTTACACCATTGTTAAAACTGTCGAAGGCGATTCCTCCATCGACTACCCAGATCAGGTCTTTTTGTACCAGGTTTTCAATCTGCTGTAACAGTTGAGGGACGATACGCACCTCTATTCGGCCACTTCGATCATCCAGCGTGACAAACGATTCTCGGCCATTGAAACCGCTTTTAGTGCGAATATCGACGACTAATCCGCATACCCGGGTCGGTTGTTCCTTTTGCCTATATCCGTTTTCCACTGCCATGCCGATATCCAGTTTATCCAGCCATTCGGCAAAGTTGGTGGGGGCGATCTGTTTTACTTCCTGTTCGACCGTTAGCAATGGATGCCCGGTGAGAAATAAACCCAGGGCTTCCTTTTCCAGTATTAGGCGGTGCATTTCATCCCAGGCCTCGCATTGCGGCAGTGACCTGGTAATCTTTGATGGCTCTATCGAGGCGAACATATCGGTCATGCCAGCTTCAAGGTTGTTTTGCTGCTGCTCTGCAGCCAGCAGGGCATTGGGTAAATGCGCCAGGAGTGCCGCGCGATTAGCAGAAAAGCAATCCATCGCCCCGGCCTTGATCAAGGCTTCAATCATCTTGCGATTTGATCGAGACGAATCGATACGTTCACAAAAGTCATCCAGGGATTGATACCTACTCTCCTTGCGAGCGGCGATAATGGTTTCGATCGCCGCCTGGCCTACTCCTTTTATCGCGCCGAGACCGTAAAACACTTTCCCTTGTTCAACCGGTGTAAAGCGATACTTCGACTGGTTAATGTCAGGCGCTAGTATCTCAAGATTCATCGCCCGACATTCATCGATCAGGGTGACTATCTTGTCGGTATTATCCAGGTCTGCCGACAATACTGCAGCCATGAACTCTGCCGGGTAATGGGCCTTTAACCAGGCGGTCTGGTAGGCAACCAGCGCATAAGCCGCCGAGTGCGATTTATTAAAACCATATTCGCCAAATTTTTCCATGAGGTCGAAAATCCGGCTGGCAATATGATGGTCGACATCATTAGCAACCGCACCATCGATAAAAACCGCTCGCTGCTTCTGCATTTCCACGATTTTCTTTTTACCCATTGCACGGCGTAATATATCAGCACCACCGAGCGTGTAACCTGCAAGCACCTGCGCTATTTGCATCACCTGCTCCTGGTAAAGGATAACGCCATAGGTGGGTTTCAATATCGGTTCCAGATCAGGATGCGAGTATTCAAACCCGGCGCCACTCTTGCGACTAATAAAATCATCGACCATACCCGATTGAAGGGGCCCAGGTCTGAACAAGGCCACCAAAGCGATAATGTCTTCGAATGTAGCTGGTTTTAATCGACGTATCAGGTCTTTCATGCCGCGTGATTCGAGCTGAAATACCGCGGTGGTCTTATGCGCCTGTAGCAGATCGAAACTCGCCTTGTCGTCCAGCGGAAGACGTTCTATTTTGAGTTTTTTCTCTGGGTTCCTGGCGTTAATCGATTCGACCGCCCAGTCGATGATGGTCAGGGTCCGCAGCCCCAGAAAGTCGAACTTGACGAGACCAATTGCTTCGACATCGTCCTTGTCAAACTGTGACACCAACCCCGTGCCGCCCTTTTCGCAATAAGTCGGGGTAAAGTCGGTCAAATCACTCGGTGCGATCACCACCCCGCCTGCATGCTTGCCAACATTTCGAATCAATCCTTCGAGTGACAACGCCATGTCGATCAGCATCGTGACTTCTTCGTCTTCCTGGTATAGCTCGTGTAAGGCTTGTTCCTGCTTCATTGCCTTTTCCAGGGTAATGCCGACTTCAAACGGCACCAGTTTCGCGATGCGGTCGACAAACCCGTAAGGATGAGACATAACCCGCCCGACATCGCGAATTACGGCCCTGGCCGCCATGGTTCCATAGGTGATGATTTGCGACACCTGGTTGCGGCCGTAATGGTCAGCCACGTATTCGATCACTTCGTCGCGCCTGTCCATGCAAAAGTCAATATCGAAATCTGGCATCGACACACGTTCAGGATTTAGAAACCGTTCGAACAGTAATTCGTATTTAAGCGGGTCGAGATCGGTAATAAAAAGTGCGTAAGCGACTAGTGACCCGGCACCGGACCCGCGTCCCGGGCCTACCGGTATCGCCTGTTTCCGGGCCCAGTCAATGAAATCCATGACGATCAGAAAGTAGCCGGGGAAACCCATCTGTATGATCACCTCGAGCTCTGTTTGAAGCCGGTCATAGTAGGCCTGACGTTCGACGGTTTGACCGGGCTGGCATTGTTCCTCAAGTAATTTAAGACGTGACTGCAGTCCTTCCTCCGACACATGTCGAAGGTAGCTGTCGATCGAATAGCCGTCTGGAACCGGGTATTCGGGCAGGTAATTCTTTCCAAGATTGAGACGTACGTTACAGGCTTTGGCTATGTTAACCGTGTTTTGGATTGCTTCTGGAATATCGGCAAACAACTCAACCATTTCGTCGTCGCTGCGCAAATATTGTTGCGGCGAGTATTTTTTTGGACGCCTCTCGTCCTGTAATGTAAATCCGCTACAGATACAAACCCGTACTTCGTGAGATTCAAAATCTGCAGTGTTTAAAAAGCGCACATCGTTGGTGGCCACCAGCGGTACTTGAATCAACGAAGCGAATTCAATCGCCTGCTGTATATAAGCTTCTTCGTAGGGGCGTCCGGTACGTTGTAGTTCGAGAAAATAATTACCCCCAAAAATCACCAGCCACTGCGCCAGATAATCGCCCGCGAGTTCCTGGTTTTGCATTCTTATGGCCTGGCCGATATCGCCTTCGAGATTAGCCGACAGCGCGATCAATCCGGATGCCGACTCGCGTAACCATTCGATGTCGATCGTGGGTCGGTCGGCTATCTGACCTTCCTGGTAAGACCGGGAAACCAGACGTTTGAGATTCAGATAACCTGTATCGTCCTGGCACAGTAACACCAGTCGGCTCAGTGATTGCTTGCGATCTGCATGACGGATCCATACCTCGGAACCAAAAATTGGTTTGATGCCACTGGCGATAGCAGCCTTGAACAATTTTACGGTGGCGAACAGATTCGATTCGTCGGTGAGCGCAACAGCGCTCATTCCCCGATTTCGTATTTCTGTAATGAGCGGCTTGAGTCGAACCGTACTGTCGACCAGTGAAAATTCAGAATGCAAATGTAGATGGACAAACTGATTGCTCATCTGGATTAACCTGCACCCTCAGCCATGTTTTGAGATAAATTCACACCGGCCTGGTGCGACCGATTCAATACGTCTTTAACCGGCTTGAAACTTTTACGATGTACTGCACAGGCACCGTACTGTTTGAGAAGGTTGCGATGCAATTGCGTTGGATAACCCTTGTGCCTGGCGAATTGGTACTGTGGGTAGCGTTGGTCGAGTATCATCATTTGCCGGTCCCGGTATTCCTTGGCCAATATGGAAGCGGCTGAAATGCAGGGTTCCGACAAATCGCCTTTTACTATTGCCTGTGATTCAAAGCCAGGCAAATCGGGTAATCGATTGCCATCGACCAGGATAATACCGGGTTTAGGTTGAAGCATAAGAACTGCCCTCTTCATCGCCAACAAACTGGCCTGCAAAATATTGAGCCTGTCGATTTCCTCGATACTTGCTTCGGCCACTGCCCAGGCTATCGCGCCTTGCTTAATCTGTACTTCAAGCCCTGCTCTTTTGTTAGCCGATAGTTTCTTTGAATCGGTTAACCCAGTGACTACATGCTTTCCATCCAGGATCACTGCGGCAGCCACAACCGATCCAGCTAATGGTCCTCTTCCGGCTTCGTCTACGCCAGCTATCAATTTTTCGACTAATTTTTCGGTCATTTATAGGCCCAAAATATATCTTTTCCTTTTTTTCATGAAGAGTACCCGGTTATTATGCACTGACTTAATATTATCATTCCCGTTATGTCGGACTTAATCAAAGTTGTCGTTGTAGGTGTCGGTCATTTAGGAAAGTGGCATGCCGAAAAATATGCCGCGTCGCCTGACTGCGAATTGCTAGCCATTGTCGACAATGATCTCGAAGTAGCAAGGCAAATCGCGCAAAAACACGGTGTACTGGCTTATTCCAACTATTACGATATCCTGTCACAGGTCGATGCGGTTAGCCTGGTGGTACCAACCAGCTTACATTATAAAATTGCACGCGAAATTCTGAAAGCAGGAATTCACTGCCTGGTCGAAAAACCGATCACCGAAACCGTCGAGGAAGCATCCGAATTAATTCTAATAGCAAACCAGAACAGGCTAATACTACAGGTTGGACACGTCGAGCGGTTTAATAGTGTGATGATGGGTATAGAAAAAATACTGGTGGAACCTCAATTTATCGAATCAACCAGGCTCGCACCATTCACCTTACGCTCCACCGATGTGAGCGTCATTCTGGATTTAATGATTCACGATATAGATCTGATTCTCGACCTGGTTCGCAGCCCCGTTCGGCAAATTACTGCCAGCGGTATATCTGTACTTTCTGATACCATCGATATAGCCAATGCAAGGATCGAATTCGACAATCGCTGCTTGGCCAATTTTACCGCGAGCCGGATCAGTCAAAAACGCGAACGGAAGCTGCGTATATTCCAGAAGGACACTTATATCTCGGCCGATTTGCAGGAGAAGATTCTCGCGGTTAATCGTAAGGGAGAGCCCGATAACGAGACTGGTTTCAAAAATATTACTCACGAAGAAATTAAATACGAAGACAATGACGCGCTGAACCAGGAAATCCATGATTTCATCCATGCCATCCAGACCCATAGTCGCCCAAGGGTAAACGGAGAAGATGGTAGGCGTGCTCTCGAAACAGCGATTGAAATATCTTCTCAGATCAGGGAAAGACTTTGAACATTCCGATGGTTGATCTGAAAGTTCAATACGAAAATTTGAAAAATGAAATTGACGCCGCGTTGTTACAGGCCCTGGCCGAGACCAGTTTCATACTTGGCCCAAATGTTCGCGCTTTCGAGCAAGAAACCGCCGATTATCTGGGTGTCAAACATGCTATCGGTTGTGCCTCGGGTACCGATGCGCTACATCTGGCACTAATCGCCGCGGGTATCAAGGCCGGAGACGAGGTAATTACCACCGCTTTTACCTTTATTGCAACCGCCGAGGCTATCCGCTATGTCGGAGCCATACCCGTTTTTGTCGATATAGATCCAGAAACCCTGAATATTGATTCATCAAAGATCAATGCCGCCCTAAGCGATAAAACGCGCGCAATTATTCCGGTCCATTTATTTGGTCAGCCAGTAGATATAGATCAGATTCAGTCAATTGCCGATCAACACGGCTTATTCGTTCTCGAAGATTGTGCGCAATCCTTCGGCAGTTGCTACGGAAAACGTATGACTGGTACGATAGGCAACGCTGGTGCATTTAGCTTTTTTCCGAGCAAGAATCTTGGATGTTATGGGGACGGAGGATTGATTGCCACTGACGATGATGGAATCGCCCGTCAAGTCAGGATCTATCGCAACCACGGCTGTTGTGGGCAAAACCATCACGATGTGATCGGTTTCAATAGCCGCCTCGACGAATTGCAGGCGGTCATTTTGCGGATCAAGTTGAAGCATATTGACGAGTACAATCAGAATCGTCTTCGCATTGCAAAGACCTATAACAAGCTACTCGCAGGTAATGAATTACAAACACCGCTGATACCGGAAGACCGAGACCATGTTTTTCACCAATATACCCTGTTAAGCGATCGGCGCGATCAAATTCGTGACGCGGTTATCGCCAGACAAATCGCCTGCGCGGTGTATTACCCGATTCCACTACATCAACAAAAAGCGTTTGCCGATACTAACCAGGCACCATTACCGATTACAGAATCTGTTTCAAGGCGTTGCCTGTCGTTACCGATTTACCCAGAGATGGCTGAACAGCAGGTTCACGCGGTTTGTACCGCCGTCCTGAGCGCATGATGGAAAAGCCCCACATTATGGTACTGGCTGGTGAAGCCTCCGGCGACACACACGCCGCCGAATTTGTTGCTCGCATTCGACACTTACACCCCAATGTTCACATCAGTGGAATGGGTAGTCGGGAAATGACGAAAGCGGGCGTCGATGTTTTCTTCGACTCTTCGATTATCGCGGTGATGGGAATCGTGGAAGTATTGAAACATTGGGGCGATATCAAGCGCGCGATGTCAATCGTTAAACGAACGATGGAACAGACAAAACCGGATTTACTGATCCTGGTTGATTACCCCGAGTTTAATCTGAAAATGGCACGGCATGCACGCACGCTTGGTATCAAAGTCCTGTTTTATATCAGCCCGACAGTATGGGCCTGGCGCCCAAAACGTATCCATAAAATTGGACGGTTAATCGATCACATGGCGGTAATCTTCAAATTTGAGGAGTCTTATTACCAGGCAGCCAATATCCCAGTGACCTTCGTTGGACACCCCCTGGTGGATAAGGTAATCGCCACCACACCAGTAGATCAGAAGCGCCAGCAATTAGGCCTGAATGCCGATCGACCCGTGATCGGACTATTTCCAGGCAGTCGTAATAGTGAAATAGAGCGTTTACTTCCGCTCATGCTTGAATCTGCAGCGTCGATGCTAGCGCAAAAACCGAATCTCCAATTTGTAATGCCGGTAGCGAATTCACTCGACTATGAGGGCATCCAGAAGCTGTGCCAACAGTCATCGGCTGATATCGTCTTAACCAGGGGCGATATTCACAGCCTGATACCCTGTTGCGATGCGATAATTTCATGCTCTGGAACGGTAACGCTTGAAATTGCCCTGCTCGGCGTACCCATGTGCATTATTTATAAAATGTCCTGGTTGACCTATCAAATTGTCAGTCGCCTGATTACGATTCCATACGTCGGCCTTGCCAATATCGTGGTCAACCGTTCGATAGTGCGGGAATTTTTACAGGAAAATGCCACGGTTGCCAATATCAACGCCGAAATATTCAAGCTGCTGGAAGACGATGACTACCGCAACACTATGATCCAGGATATGAACCTGGTGCGGGAAAATCTCGGCGAAGGTGACGGCTCTGAAAATATGGCGAAACTTTCGCTGTCTATGCTGAATGGTTCAATATGAATAATCTTTCGGGTGAAAAAGAGTTAAGTGGGCAAACGCCAGCCTAGTTTAAATTAGAGCGGACGCTCCTTAATGTAAACCGAGTCATGTTTAATTTTATTATTCAGCAAGCCGACGCATGCATACAAAGCTTTTAGCGTTGGTGTTTCGACACCCGTCATTTCTCCAAGTTCTATAACAACACCAAGCATTCCATCAATCTCTAGCGGCTTACCCGCTTCGACATCCTGCAACATCGAAGTCTTATGTTTGCCAACACCCTCCGCTCCTTCGATACGCCTTTCAATTGTCACCCGAAAAGAAGCTCCCAGACGTTCAGCAATCTGTTGCGCTTCGGTCATCATGGTCGTCGCAAGGTCTCGAGTCAGCGGATACTGGCAAATATCAACCAAGGTAGAATGACTCAAAGCACTAATTGGATTAAAGCTAAGATTGCCCCAGAGTTTCAGCCATATTTCAGAGCGGATATCGGTTATCATGCGAGATTTGAAACCAGCCTCCGAGAACAGCTTCGAGATCATTTTAAGGCGATCTGACTCGCTGCAATCGAGTTCGCCAACAGGAAAACGGTCGCCCTCGATGTGCTCAATCACTCCTGGTTCTGAAATTATCGCCGCTGGATAGGCGACACATCCAATAATTCGCGTCGGCTCTATACCGTTTGCGAGCAAACCGCCAGGATCGACAGTTTCCACTACGCGGTTTTCATACTCGCCACCATTTCGTTGAAAATACCACCAGGGAATACCATTTTGCAGGGTTACCATTATCGTGTCAGGGCCAAACAGGTTTTTTATGCCATCGATAACAGGTGCAATCTGATGAGCTTTTAGAGCCAGCAATACGATATCCTGAGGCCCACATTCTGTCATGTCGTTAGTCGCAAACACATCACGAATACAGGTTTCTTCATTGCATTGACGCAAGGTTAAGCCGTTTTCTTTAATTGCCGCGAGATGTGCTCCCCGAGCTATCAACGATACCTGATGTCCCTGCTCGGCTATCCGTACTCCCAGGTAACCACCAATTGCTCCTGCACCAACAACACATATTTTCATTATAAACACTCACATACTGGTGGCATTATAACCGGAACAGTTAATGATGATCCGGTTGACCACTGGAAGATATTCTGCCCGGTCTAATAGCCCTGAATTCCGAAGCAATTATGCTTATCCGCGCCTTTTAAATTGTTTGTCTATACCGCGCCTGATTCCCTTATTTGCGCAATTTCATCCGCACTATACTCCAGCACTTCGCCCAGAATTTCGTCAGTGTGTTCTCCCAGCAGTGGTGAGCGAGTAACTTCGACCGCGGTATCTGAAAGCTTGACCGGGCACCCGACGGTCAAATAATTTCCTCGCTCTGGATGCCCGACTTCGACAATTGTACCGGTTTCACGCAATGACGGTTCCCCTGCAATCTCTTTCATCGAAAGAATCGGGCCGACCGGAATATCTAGCGGGTTACATATATCCATTACCTCTAATTTAGATTTAGTCATGGTCCAGGCTTCGATTGCGTCAAACACTTCTTTAAGCCGGGTCAAACGGGCAGGCGGTGTTGCGTAGTCCGGGTGCTCCTTCCATTCCGGTTTTCCAATTACCTCGCAAATTTTACCCCAGACCGCAGCCTGGGTAATAAAATAGGTATATGCATTAGGATCCTTTTCCCAGCCTTTGCATTTTAGAATCCAGCCGGGTTGCCCGCCGCCAGAGTCATTCGCGGCACGTGGCGCTGCATCGCCGAACTCAATACCTTCACCGTATTGCGAGTATTCCTCAAGTGGGCCATGCTGAAGTCGTTGTTGATCGCGGAGTTTAACCCGACACAAATTGATCACTCCGTCCTGCATTGCCGCTAGCACGCGTTGACCACGCCCTGTTTTTTCGCGTTGCAACAGGGCAGCAGTGATACCCAGCGCTAAATTCAAACCGGTTCCAGAATCACCGATCTGGGCTCCAGTCACCATCGGTACATCATCGCGAAAACCAGTCGTCGATGCTGCTCCACCAGCGCACTGGGCAACATTTTCATACACCTTGCAATTTTCATAAGGCCCAGGCCCAAATCCCTTTATTGAAGCCATGATCATTCGAGGGTTTATCTCCTGTATACGTTCCCAGCCAAAGCCCATTCGATCGAGAGCCCCGGGCGCAAAATTTTCTACCAGTACATCACACTTTTTAACCAGCCGTTCCAGTATTTGTTTGCCGGTTTCATTTTTTGAATTGAGTGTTAACGAACGTTTGTTGTGATTGAGCATGGTAAAGTAGAGGCTATCGGCACCTTCCACATCGACCAATTGATTGCGAGTGGCGTCGCCCATCCCGGGACGTTCCACTTTGATGACATCCGCGCCTAACCAGGCTAGTAATTGCGTGCAGGTAGGACCAGACTGGACGTGTGTGAAATCCAGTATTCTGATGCCATCGAGTGCTTTGGACATTGCTTACCTCTGTTTTAAAATGACTATAATTTTGCTGAAAAAATTGACTATTGCGCCCGCACCTGGACGCCCGTTCACCTGTACAACTCCCCGGCCCTCGGATCGTTAATGTCGATGGCTACACGGTGGCTGACTAGCGTAAATCTGAGCAGTTTTAATCTGCTTTAGTCAATCCAGGTAGTCGACATATTTGTTCACATGTTTGGCCAGCTCGAGCGCATGATCTCTAACCAGTTGCTCGGCATGATACGAATCCCGCTCCTCGATCGCTTCGATTATTCGAATGTGGTCGATTACGGAGCGAGAGACACGGTCTCTTTCCCGTATTGTCCTGGCGCGAATTGCTCGCATATGAAAAAACAATTGATCAGACATCTGTGTTATCAAGGATGATTTTCCTAATTGAATAATTCTCTGATGGAATCTGACGTTAGTCTCAGAGTATTCATCGATGCGCGCTCTTGCTTCCTCACTATCATCAAAGCTCGTAAAATCGCGGCGGAGGCTGGCAATTTCAACGTCGCTGGACCGAATCGTTGCTAACCTGGCGGCCATACTCTCAAGCGCGGCCCAGACATCGATCATATCGAGAATCTCGACCTTCGTTTTCCGTACTATGAAAGCACCTCTACGCGCGATGTTGCGCACGAGACCCTCTTGCTCGAGCCTCGATATCGCTTCTCGAACTGGAGTTCTACTCACCCCGAGCTGCTCACCCAGCGCCCTTTCATCCAGGCGAGGTAACTCCTGGTCCGAGTAGATATCCATTTGACCAATGATTTCCTTCAACGCCTCGTAGACCTGGGTTTTGAGCACCCTGGTTGGTTCCAGCGGGGGGATATTTAGCTTCTTCAATTTTGTTTTGGAAAAAGCGATCGACTCCTACGATGGGTTATCGAGCAGTTTCTCGGGAGCCTTGTCATACAGGTTATGTCAAATACTCGAAATGAATTTTGGTATACAGTATACCAGTCAAAAACTTAACCCTTCAAACATTAAATGTAAAGTATTTTCCTGTTCGTTAACATTTCCGATTCCAGGACCTTTCAGATAATACATCATTCATATCTGATTTGGATTCCACCGAATTAATTTACGGTGAAGTGTCTATTTCCTTTTGCTAGCATGAAACAGCAAATAATCTGTCGATGATGGAAGCCTTCATCCTATCTGGCAAACTACCGGAAGTAACATTTTGTGCCGTCAAAATTGAATGTGGCTAAAAACTATGAATGCACTAAAATCATAGCCAGCAGGTTAACCGGCACTAAAACTAATATTAATTGTTGATAAACGAGACTTCTGATGAATTTACACGAGTACCAATCGAAAGAGCTTTTCCGTTCTTACGGCATTCCAGTACCCAATGGCAAGGTAGCTTTCTCAGCTAGTGAGGCAGTCGAAGCCGCGAGATCACTCAGCGGAGACCAATATATAGTCAAGGCACAGGTTCATGCAGGTGGTCGGGGCAAAGCTGGCGGCGTAAAATTTGTCGATAATGCTGAACAGGCTGGAGAAGTAGCTGATTCGATGCTGGGTACCAACCTGATTACCATTCAAACTGACGCCAGCGGACAACCCATAAATCGTATCCTGATCGAAGAAACATGCGACATAGCCAACGAATTATATCTCGGTGCCGTACTCGATCGCTCCCAGTGTCGCGTTGTCATAATGGCGTCAACCGAAGGCGGTGTAGAAATCGAAAAGGTTGCGCACGAAACACCTGAGAAAATTCTCAAAGCCACGATTAACCCACTGGTTGGGATTATGCCCTACCAATGCCGCGAACTCGCATTTGGCCTCGGTTTAAGTGGTGATCAAATTAAGCAATTTACTCGGTTACTAACCAGCCTTGGTAACCTGATAGTAGAAAAGGACCTGTCATTGGTCGAGGTGAACCCATTGGTTATTACCGGCAGCGGTGATTTGCTGTGCCTCGACGGCAAAATCAATATTGACGGTAATGCATTATTTCGACATCCAGACCTCGTCGAAATGCGAGATAAAACCCAGGAAGATGAACGAGAAAATCGTGCCGCTGACTGGGATCTCAACTACGTCGCGCTCGATGGTGAAATCGGTTGTATGGTGAATGGCGCTGGCCTGGCGATGGCGACCATGGATATTATTAAGCTCAGCGGCGGGGAACCAGCGAACTTTCTCGATGTTGGCGGTGGCGCTACCAAAGAGCGCGTAGCCGAAGCGCTAAAAATTATTCTGTCCGATGACAAGGTAAAAGGTATTCTGGTTAATATTTTTGGTGGGATCGTACGCTGTGACTTGATCGCACAAGGCATTATTGCCGCGGTAGCAGAAGTGAACATTTCGGTGCCAATCGTGGTGAGGCTCGAAGGCACAAAGGCTTCTGAGGGCACTGATCTGTTAAATAGCAGTGACCTTAACTTAATAGCGGCCCAGGATCTGGGTGAAGCCGCTGTAAAAATAGTCGCAGCAGTCGGAGAGGCAAAATGAGCGTATTGATCAATAAATACACCCGAGTCATTTGCCAGGGTTTTACCGGTAAACAAGGTACCTTTCACTGCAAACAGGCCATTGCCTACGGCACCAAAATAGTTGGCGGGGTCACACCTGGTAAAGGTGGCCAGACCCATCTTGACCTGCCCGTTTTTAACACGATGCGTGATGCTGTTAACGAAACCGACGCCGATGCCACGGTACTATACGTACCAGCACCATTTTGTAAGGATTCGATTATCGAGGCGGCTGAGTCCGGAATCGGCCTGATTGTGTGTATCACCGAAGGCGTTCCAACGCTCGACATACTGGAAGCAAAAATTGCCGTGGAGCTTAGTGGCGCGCGTTTGATAGGCCCGAATTGCCCTGGAATTATCACCCCCGATGAGTGCAAGATTGGCATCATGCCTGGCCCGATTCACATGGCCGGTAAAGTAGGCGTTATATCCCGTTCCGGGACTCTCACCTATGAATGTGTAAAGCAAACATCCGATCTTAACTACGGGCAAAGCACTTGCATTGGTATCGGCGGAGACCCCATTCCCGGTACCAATTTCATCGACGCGTTGTCACTATTTGAAGCAGACCCCGATACCCAGGCTATATTGATGGTCGGCGAAATCGGCGGTTCGGCAGAGGAAGAAGCGGCCGAATTCATACAGAGTGATGTCAGCAAGCCGGTGGTTTCCTACATTGCCGGTGTGACGGCGCCTAAAGGAAAGCGCATGGGTCACGCAGGTGCAATCATCGCTGGGGGTAAAGGCACAGCAGTTGAGAAATTTGCCGCACTGGAAAAAGCGGGTGTACACACGGTTAAATCTCCTGCCGATCTAGGCAAGGGAATACGGGAAGCGACCGGTTGGCAGTAAATATAAAATAAATTGGCTAAAGCTCCAGATGAATAAAAGTAGCTGTATGAGGAACCACCAATTCCCAGGGCGCTCGGTCGTAATGTCAACCGATGCCATGGCGGCGACCAGCCAACCCATGGCTACCGAGGCGGCTTTAGAAATCCTGCGTAATGGCGGTAACGCGCTCGATGCTGCGATCGCCGCAAGCGCCGTATTAGCCGTTGTTGAAAGCTACTCGACGGGTATCGGGGGTGACTGCTTTATTCTCTATCACGAAGCATCCAGTGGCAAACTGCATGCACTCAACGGCAGTGGACGCTCAGCTGCAGCGGCTACCATCGAGGCAATAAATTCCCGAGGACATGAAACCATGCCCGAGCAGGGTATTCTCTCGGTTACCGTACCGGGTGCCATCGATGCCTGGCATTGCGCCAATCAAAAACTGGGAAACCTGTCACTGGAGTATCTCCTGCAACCTGCTATTCACTATGCCGAGAAAGGTTATGTTGTCAGCCCGGTAATCGCTCGTAACTGGAAGTCTTGCGAAGCACTTTTAGCGCAAACGCCCGAGGCGGCGGCAGCCTACCTGATTGACGGAAAAGCACCGCAAGCGGGAATGATTCACCACCAGTCAAACCTCGCTAGCAGCCTGAGACTGATTGCCGATCAGGGTCGTGATGCTTTTTATCAAGGCGCTATCGCAGAAGAAATTATCCGTTTCAGCGATTCGCATGGTGGGCTACTCAACCTCGATGATCTCGCCAGCCACCGGTCGGAATGGGTAGAACCCATCAGTTCGGACTATCGTGGATTCCGAGTTTTTGAAGTTCCTCCTAACGGCCAGGGGATCACTACGCTGATGGCTTTAAATATTATGGCTCAAACCGACGTATCGCGGTTCGGGCATCTCGGTGCCGACCATATCCATCTTTTAAGCCAGGCCTTTTCCCTGGCGATGGCCGAGCGCGATCGTTTTATTGCCGATCCCAAATTTAATCGGCTGCCGGTAGACGAGCTACTCTCTAATGAGTTTGCAAAAACGCAGTTCGAGCGTATCAGCATGGACCAGGCGTTGGCTGAACCAGTTGCATCGGCGCTACCAAACCACAAAGACACCGTATATCTGACCGTAGTCGATAAGAATCGAAATGTCTGTTCGCTGATTAACAGCGTATTCCATTCATGGGGCAGCGGACTGGTAGCCGGTTCAACCGGAATCATCCTGCAAAACCGAGGTGGCGGGTTCACGCTGGAACCGGGGCATTTTAATCAACTGGAACCCAAAAAACTCCCGCTGCACACCATCATTCCTGCGATGGTTTACCAGGGTGAAAAACCGGTTCTTAGCTTCGGGGTCATGGGTGGACAATACCAGGCGATGGGTCAGGCCTACGTTCTATCCAACTGGATCGATTATGGCATGGATATTCAGCAAGCGCTCGATGCCGCCCGATTTTTCCTCTTCGACGGAGAACTATCGCTCGAGGAAGCTATTCCCACCCAGACAAGAAGCGATCTTTCCGCTCTCGGTCATCAGGTCACGGTATCGGATTCTCCTCATGGAGGCGGCCAGGCGATCTATATCGACTGGGAAAAAGGTGTTTTGCACGGAGGCTCGGATCCAAGGAAAGATGGCATGGCCGCCGGCTTTTAATACTCCTTCGAAATACCTGATTACTCCTTTTAAGGTATAAGCAATGTGTCAAACTTTCCTGCGGTATACAGATCAGGTAACGACGAACTGGAGCAACGTGTCTTCGCTTTCTTCTTACCGTGATAGACGGTGGGCAGCCAGGTATAAGACCAAACCGACCATAGACAGACCCATTAGCACAGGCAACACCAGGTCATAGCCGCCGATTTTCCAGATAAGTGATCCTACAAACGGGGCCGAGGCGGAGCCAACCAGATAGATCATTGTCATCGCACCGAATTTCGCGCCAATATTGCCACCTCCGAGGAAATCCCTGGCATTCACTGGCCTTACGATGCTGACGATGCCGGCACTCGCCCCAAACAGAATGACGAAACCGACCAACAGCGTTGGTGTATAAGCTGTACTGAATAGCAACAGGATCGCAATCCCTACCACGATAAAACAACTGGTAGTAATTCCGTACGTTGTCACATGTCGCTCCGCTGCCATCATTGCAAGCCTGCCTGCTACCTGCATCGGCCCAATGAACGATGCGGCGATAACCGCCGTATCTGTATTAACACCACGATCGTAAAGAATTGGCAGTAAGTGATGTATCGTCACACCGTTTACCAGACCTAAAAATGCAAAGCCCAGAGCCAAAAACCAGAATGCGGGATTCTTAAGGTGAGCATGGCGGTGAGCTACCTCCTTCGATGGTGGTAACTCGCTTGCTATTCCAGATCGCTCTACTGCCCCTGCGCCGAACCACATCAGCGGTGTAGCGATGAAAATCAATACGGCAGCGAAAACCTGGACCGCCACACTCCAGCCGAAAGCCTCGCTAAGCGCATGTGCGCTGGGAAAACTAATCGTACTGGCAAATCCAGCCACCAGCGTAACCAGAATAATGGCCTGTTTGGCGTTTGCTCCCCTGGCATGGGTAATCAAGGCAAAACAGGGTTCATACAGGCACCCCCCCATCATCATGCCGATCAATCCCCAAATCAGATAGAACTCCCACAACTCGCTCACCAAAGAAAGGGCGATTAGACAGAGGCCACCAAGCAAAGTACTGCCAGCCATCATTAACGCCCCTTTACCGGTATCGATCAGGTGTCCGGCAAGCGGTGCTACGAAAGCAGAGGCAAAAATCGCGAGTGTTATCGCTGCGGTAAGATCCGTTTTAGACCAACCGAGAGATTCTTCCCACCGAACCAGCGAAGCTGGAAATAAGTAGTAAAGTCCGGCCCAAACCAGGGTTTGTCCAAGGGCAAGAAAAATGACAGGCCTGTCTTTTATCATCAATTAACCGTGACTAACCTCTGAAATGTGTAACCACAGGTATTTTTTACAGGACGTTGCGCAACAGGGATGGGTTCACGGCGTTCCTGTAAAAAAATACCTGTGGTTACTCCTAAGATTAAAAGGTAGTGATTTATACCGGATAGTAGTGGAATCAGGCCCGAAATTACGACAGTACAATTGAGAGATTGGATTTTACCCGTTCTCCACTGGATATTCGGCATCGATCCAGTTCGGCATGCCACTGTGGCTGATACAGATCATATGATCCAGTCCCTGCAGGCTCAGATTGGTAAAAGCTGTCTGCGCACGTCGCCCCGACCGGCAGTAGATATATACCTGTTCGAACTCCTTTAACTCATCGATATGCTCATCTTCTGTACCGAGCGGAATATTACGGCTCCCCGGTACGTGGCCCCTGGAAAACTCCTCTATCGTGCGATTGTCCATAATCAGCTTGTTATCGGGCAGTGCACGCCAGACTTCGTGCAAGTCGCCCATGGTAAAATCGTGTAACAGATAGCGGCGTGGGTCGAACGAAATTCCGATACTGGTATTGGCTGGTATGGCTTCATTTATCTTCTTGGGCAAATCGAGATTCAGGTTATTCATCAGATCGACAAACGATTGCTTTTCTCGATTATTACCGAGCCTGGGATTCCATAACTTTTCCTCGCCAATGGTCGACCAGGTTCTGCCATTGTAATCGTGCGCGGGATAGAC
>CAZJEJ010000022.1:16852-25855 GCA_964544945.1 uncultured Gammaproteobacteria bacterium
GCATGCGGGTGTGTTTCGATCGTGTAGAGTAATTCGATACCCAGTTCCTTGACTATCAGCAAATCGCGATCGAATTGCTCGCGTACCGGGTCAATCAACGCACCTTCCCGGGTTTCGGGGTCGACCAGCAAATAACTATAGGTACAGCTTTCCCGATCAAATAGCTGCTTGACCATTAATTTGGTTTGAGTAATGGGTATAGTCATAGTTATTTCAAATTAGAGAACTGTTAAAATTAGTATATGGTTTTCGGACATCAGCACAACGCTAAACAAACGTAGAAATCTAAATTCAATTCGATATTATTCGCACCTATGAAACTTGAATATTTCACTGACCAGGACTGGTTGACTAATACCCTGTTGCCAATCGTTGTAATCGTGCTGTCGGTCGCCATTGTATTGCTAATCAACCGGCATAAATTGCGACAACTATGGCAGGAATGGAGCACTCGCCGCTGCCTCAGGCGAATAGGTATCGATCAAAAATCCAATCTAAGATACCCCGATGGATTAGGTGGGAGTTTTAACATCGACCGTCTGGTTTTGCTTCACGATTCAATTCTGCTGGTCTCTCTTAAACCTTTTTCCGGAAATATTTATTGCGCCAATAACATCGCCGAGTGGACCCAGGTAGTTGGCCGAAAGAGCTTTAAATTCCAAAACCCGCTTTTTGATCTGGAATTCCAGGTTAACACGATTCGAATTCAGGTACCCGATGTACCCATTCGAGGATTCCTTTTTTTTGATCACAGCGCCAGGTTCCCCAAAGGCCATCCCGACCAGGTATTGTACCCTGCCAATATGCCCGATAAATTTCTTCGCGGTAATTGTCCAGAACCAGACAATTTGGTGTTAAAGGCCTGGGAGGTTTTGCTTAATATTCCAAAATAACTATAACCGGGGCGTAGTAGATTAGACTTCTAGCAATCCTGTCTAAATTAATTTCGTACAAATCAATTACAGGCTCGAATCCTGCGTAAGACTTGAAATGTCCTCTTAGAAAGGACAAAATGAGTTGCTAATAAATAAAGTGGTTGAGGTAATTTCAGAGCCTACACGCTAGTTCTTGTCTTAATCGTTAAATACCAAGCAAAACAATAATTGAGGAGAAACCTGATAATGAAACGTCGTGATGTACTCAAAGGCAGCGTAGCTGCTGCCATCGCTACCGGTGCTGCCGCGGTTTCCGCACCTGCCATTGCCAAAGGCAATATCGAAATAACTATGGTTGCAACCTGGCCGAGGGATTTTCCAGGACTAGGAACCGGCGCCCAACGATTTGCCGAACGTCTCACTGCCATGACAGATGGTCGCATTAAAGTTAACTACTTTGCTGCCGGCGAAAGGGTCAAAGCTTTCGACTCATTCGATGAAGTCGCTTCTGGCAACGCACAGATGTACCACGCAGCTGATTACTACTGGAAAGGCAAGCATCCCGGATGGGCCTATTTTACTGCAGTTCCTTTCGGTATGACCTACGCTGAAATTAACGCCTGGATTCGATGGGGTGGTGGTCAGGAACTGTGGGATGAACTGGCAGCGGGTTATGGCCTCAAGTGTTTGCCCGCTGGTAACACGGGTGTGCAAATGGGCGGCTGGTTTCGCAAAGAAATGAATTCGGCTTCGGACTTTAAAGGTCTCAAGATGCGTATTCCGGGCCTCGGTGGAGACGTTCTCGCCAAACTGGGGGCCTCACCTGTATCACTACCCGGTGGCCAGATTTATGAAAACCTGGTATCCGGTGCGATTGACGCTACCGAATGGGTAGGACCCTGGAACGACAGTTTCATGAAATTCTACGAAGCCGCCAAGTTCTATTATTATCCGGGCATGCACGAACCGGGTGCACAACTTTCGCTGGGTATTAACAAAAAATTCTGGGATGGCTTGAGCGAGAGCGATCAGGCGATCATCAAGGCCGCTGCCGAAACAGAAAATTCAGTCATGATGTCTGAATACAACGCCAAAAATGGCGCAGCATTGGCTCGCCTGATTTCTGAACAGGGCGTCAAGCTACGTCGTTTTAACGATGACATTTACGACAGCTTTGGCGAAGCGGCAGAAGAAGTGTTTGCAGAAGTTCAGCTACACAGTCCGTTAGCGAAGAAAATCCATGCGAGTTTTCAGAGTTCGCGTGACGAAGTCGGTGCCTGGGCAAAAATTTCAGACCAGGCGTACGTACAGCAACGTAACCGCGTTCTCGGTCTGTAAGTTCACCCTCGGTAGTGTTATTAAAACGGAGTCTTCGGACTCCGTTTTATTTCGCCCTGCTTTAAATTGAATATCATGCTGTCACCTCATCGTATTGCCTTAATCAGCCGCGCCCTGGCGAATATGATGATCTGCGGGGTATTCCTGTACCTGTTCAACAATTACCTGGTCTACTGGCAGAATTTACCGGGTCCTTATAACCTGCTATCTCATTACGAGTTTCTGGGCCTGGAAGCGCTCACTAGTGAACTCGATGATAATCAGTTGACCCTGGGCTGGATACAGTTAGTTTCTTATCTTTTGATTTTACTGTTGAGTATCGGGCACACAATAAAAACGGGCACCCGAACACTGCAGCAGGATGCTCAGCGTTATGCCCGCCTATCGGCCTATATTATCCGGCTTTCGTTCTGGTCGGTTATCCTGATCGGTGTCATCGATATGTTGATATCTTTTTTGCGCGTCGAAAACATGCTCGAATTTTGGGTAGGCGAATGGCTTAAGCAACAATTGGGGCGCCCTATTTTTCGCGGTACCTATATTCATTACCCCTTGATCATTGCTTCAGCCGTGATCGCGGCACGTGTTCGCCACATCAGTTTTTCCTGGCTTGCTTTGATGGTGGTTCTCTCGGAGTTCCTGATCGTCGTTAGTCGTTTCGTATTTTCTTATGAACAGGCGTATATGGGCGACGTGGTACGTTTCTGGTACGCGGCTTTATTCCTGTTCGCCAGCGCCTATACCCTGGTAGAAGAAGGCCACGTTCGAGTGGACGTGATTTATGCAGGATTTACCCGTCGCACCAAAGCCTGGATAGATTCACTCGGATGCATATTCCTGGGCATTCCAATTTGCTGGGTAATACTAATGCACGGCCTCGGAGGCAGGGGTAATAGCATCAACGCTCCGTTACTCAGTTTTGAGGTATCGCAAAGCGGTTATGGAATGTATGTGAACTACCTCATGGCCGGCTTCCTGGTGGTATTCGCAGTTTCCATGCTAATTCAATTCGTCAGTTACCTGCTATTCAATATCGACGAATTGATTAGCCGGTCAGTCGACCCCGACAGGCCAGGCTATCGACAATTAATCAATTCTGTAAATCAAGGCTAGCTAATGGAGCTATACTTTCTCGCCCTGCTGGTTCTGATCATGGTCATCTCACTGACCTCGGGATTTCCGGTGGCTTTTTCCTTACCCGGCTCGGCTATTCTTACCGTAGCACTGGCCGCGCTGGCTGGATACCTGTTCGAAGGCAATACCGATGCTTATTTCGTCCTCGGCGGGCCGAACCAGTGGCTTAGTGCGGGTGTTACCAATTTCCGAAGTTTATACTGGAATGTCGAACGAGACACCCTGATCGCGATCCCGCTATTTGTATTTATGGGGATCATGCTGCAACGTTCGAAGATAGCAGAGGATTTGCTCGTCGCGATGGCGCAGCTATTCGGGCCGGTACCCGGCGGGCTGGGAATATCGGTGGTTTTCGTCGGTGCGCTGCTCGCAGCGACTACCGGTATCGTGGGCGCTACTGTAATCGCAATGGGCCTGATCTCCCTACCGGCAATGCTGCGCAATAATTACTCCAAGTCTCTGGCTTGCGGCACAATTTGCGCCTCGGGAACACTCGGTCAGATCATCCCGCCATCGATTGTATTGATAATCCTGGCAGACCAGCTTTCCAATGCCTCGGACCAGGCCGCGACCGTTCGTAAAGCCGCTTACAGGGAAGCTACTGGCAATTTCTCCATGCCTGGAAATTTCGATGTGGTGACTGCAAGCGCAGGCGATATGTTTATGGGCGCCTTTATACCAGGACTGATTTTAGTCGGCCTGTATATGGCCTATATCCTGATATCGGCGATGATCAAGCCGGAAAATGCACCTCCGGTACCATTTGCAGGTAAATACGATCGAAAGTTCATCGTTCGAGTCCTGCTCGCTTTGATACCCCCTCTGACCCTGATTTTTGTCGTACTGGGTTCGATTATCCTGGGCGTCGCAACGGTGAATCAGGCGGGTTCAATCGGTGCGATCGGTGCGATGATTATGGGTAGTTATCGTCTTATGGAAGGCAAACCACGCGCCTATTATCCGGCCTTTATCGCAATTATATCCATTATTGCGATAGTAATACTTCTTAACCTGTTCAACCTTAATATCAAAAATATTCAGAGTAGATACGATGCGTTTGGAATCGCCCTCGCCAGCATCGCCGTGGCCGCACTGATATTTGCCATCGGATGGAGTATTTACCGTGCTTTCAAAATTGAAAACACGCTACAAAGCGTGATGGTGGAAACGGCCAAAACGACATCGATGGTTTTTATCATTCTCATCGGTGCAGCCATGTTGACCTCTGCATTTCGCGGTTTTGGCGGTGAGGAATTGGTCAAGAATTACCTGACCAGTTTGCCCGGCGGATTCTGGACCCAGTTTATCGTGGTGATGGCAGTTATATTCTTTCTCGGCTTTTTTCTGGATTTCATCGAAATAGCGGTTGTTGTGGTTCCGATTGTCGCGCCGATTTTACTCGCTGACCCGAGCGCAAACATAACGGCAATCTGGCTGGGTGTGATGATAGGGCTGAATATCCAGACATCCTTTTTAACCCCACCGTTTGGGTTCGCCCTGTTTTATCTGCGAGGTGTCGCGCCGCCCAATGTCAAAACCCTGCAAATATACAAAGGCGCTGTCGCATTTATCCTACTCCAGTTAGCCGGGCTCACCATTGCCGGTGTATATCCGAGCCTGGTCAATTATCTACCGAATAAAACGCACCTGACTTCCGAGACCGCTCCGCCACCAAGCAACCCGAGATTGCAGGAATGTCTGGAATCTTCAGTTTTTGTAGACTACGACTCGAACAGGGAGGATATTCTCGCCAGTATAGACCGAATTAAATCGGTCAATATATCTTACTTACCCGATGATTATCAGACATCGCTTACAGAAAGTTATCGCACTGCTGGTAAATCTTTCATGTTGATCGAGCAGGTACGCGAAGCGTCAAATCAGATTAACGATTTTATTCCTGATTATCGACCCGTTCACGTCGACGTGCGAAGCAAACAAAAAAGAATAAAACGCATAAACGGTAAAATTAAATCGCTTGATCAGGAACGGCAGCGATTAGGTCTCGAAGATAGTATTCCTGAATTTCGCCTAAAGCGTATTGCAGAGGAGATTCAGTCGCTGGAATCTGAACGTCTGAAGGTTGAAAGCCAAATTCCACAACACTGGAAGGAATTTAGAAGTCGATTCGAAAATCTGGCTGCAACGGAGAAAAAAGCAAGGCAAAAGTATCGCCGTAATGCCGATGAAAGTTATGAAATAATCGGCACCATGCTGAAAATGCTAACCGAGCGCGAAGCACTCCTGTCACTCCAGGACAAATTACCACCAATGCGTGAAATGATTTTGAATGAACCCGCCGATCAGGCGATGGCTTCGCTTAAATCTCTGGGCATGGAGTTTGATTCGATCACCAATGCCAGTTCGATTACTTCTAAACTTTCCAGGTCAAGACGGTCTTTACGCGGTAACAATCCTGATCCGGAAAAAGCTATCAGGGAATTAGCGATAGCCATAGAAAGGCTTGAACTGGAAATTTCCTGGCGTAGTCGTGCTGCCAAAGACCTGATGCCAGAACTCCAGATTTACGAGCAATCTATCAGCCAGACCATTGGCATGCGTCTTCAAGAAAGGCTTACCGTGGATCAGGCAGAAAGTATATCTTCCTGTCTTGCGGTGCATAAAGATATTTCCCTGTATTTCTAGGGGTGCCTTAAAATGTTCCTCGCTGCGGTAAGAAATGTGGTTCCTGGCAAGAATGAGTTTAGACTGTCGTAAGGACAGCATCGACGCACTGAGTGCTTGATTATTCAACCCCCAACAAGACTGAATCTATATGCAACAGATCGATTTGCTTTATCGTATTATCACCATCATTTTTCCTGTATTCAGTATTGTCGCTGTGGGGTTTTTTTATAGCCGAAACCATAGACCCGACATGTCGACGGGTAACCGTATTAATATGGATATCTTCGTTCCTGCACTGATTTTTGACATTATGTCGGGGAGCGATTTTTCTTTACTAAGCTATGCTAGCCTGGCCGGTGCAGGGATTTTGGTGATACTGGGCTCCGGTCTGTTGGCCTGGCCTGTAGGTCGGGCGCTTGGTTACCAATGGAAAACCTTTATTCCACCCATGATGTTTACCAACTCGGGTAATATGGGTGTGCCGGTCATTCTGCTGGCATTTGGCAAACAGGCTCTACCAGCGGCAGTCGTATTATTTGCACTGGAAAATTTTCTCCATTTTACACTTGGCCAACGCATGATTAATTCTCGTTCATCGATCATGACAATTGGCAAAAACCCTATGGTGGTCGCTACCATAGCAGGTATCACTCTTAGTATAATCGACTTCAATATACCCGAAATGATCAGGACACCTATTCACATGATGGGCCAGGTAGCCATCCCACTCATGTTGTTTTCTCTGGGTGTGCGACTAACCGGTATCGATTTCAGGGACTGGAAAATTGGTCTCGCTGGTGCACTGGTCTGCCCACTGAGTGGTCTCATGATTGCCTTGTTGATTCTTCCTTTCATGGCCCTGACCAGGGAACAGATTCCTATTCTAATGTTGTTTAGCGTGCTACCACCCGCAGTGTTAAATTACATGGTCGCGGAAAATTACGACCAGCAGCCACGTCTAGTTGCTTCGATCGTGATGATCGGCAACCTGGGCAGTTTGGTCGCGATTCCACTCGTTCTCTGGTTCGTCCTGTAAAGAACCGGTAAATACCAGCAATTACTCGAGTGAATTGAGACCGGTAATTCTATCCCCGGGCCTTATACCGTGCGACCCAGCCTTCAATTCGATAACAAATTTTGAGGGCCGAGAAACCCCGTAGCTTGGGCAAAAACTGGTGTCACATGGTGGTAGTTGTTTAACTGCAATAACCGATTCGTTTTCTTCCAGCCAGATAACCGTTAGGGGTATGAGTGTATTTTTCATCCATATACGGTGATCCCCTAATCTGGGGTATATGAAAAGCATTCCTTCTTTTTCGGCCAGACTCTGTCGATACATCAAACCATGGCTTCGCTGCGCCCGGGTTCTTGCGACCTCCAGATTGTATTCCGCACCATTGATTACGATATCGACCTGGTCGAATGATTCCTTGCCGGAACTTGCTGTTACAGGTATAGCAACAAAAAATAACAGCCACAGGAAAGTAATACTTTGGATATACATTATTACAGGTTTTCGATCAACACGAATAGATTATACCCAACCTATTGCCATTTTCAGCTAGTGAATGTTTTTTTAATGGGTAAAACTCTCACTGGAAACCTCTGATCTATGCGTGAACTCGGAGCTTGAAACTGAAAAATCAAAGGCTTTCTGGGCTCCAGGTTATGAATGTTAAATTTGCCATAAAGTATAAAAAGCTCCATATTTAAGCCAACTTAGGACTTGTTTTTAAAGCTAATTCTGACTTATTATCTCCAATAAGCTGATTCTATTGAATTTTTTATGTAAAATACGTCACATTTACGTGACCAAACGCAAAATTTAGTCGAATACTACTAGATTAATAGCAGATACGGTCTAAACTTTATGGTCCTGCTATTAGAATCAATTCCCAAGGTGATAATAAATTGATTTCAAATACGGATAATACGAGCAATATAAAAACAAGACCGAGCGTCGAGCCTTACGAAAACGCTCGCCGCCTGAGCGTTTTGCGTCGTCAGCGCAAAGTTTTAATCGTTGACGACGAATCTACCGGTCGCACCATCCTGACCAAAATTATTCAGCAAGTAGAAGATGATATCAGCGTAGATGCCTTCGACAATCCACTGGAAGCATTAAGCTGGCTCGACAGTAATCATCCAGATCTGATCATCACAGACTATCGCATGCCCGATATCAACGGTATCGACTTAATTCGCAAAATCCGCGAAAAGCCGTCCTGCCTGGATATCCCGATTATGATGATTACCGTGGTCAGCGAAAAGTCGGTTCGCTACGATGCGCTCGAAGCGGGTGCAACCGCTTTTCTAATTCGTCCTATCGATCAAATAGAATGCCGAACCAGTTGTCGCAACCTGTTAAAACTACACGAACAACAATCGATCATACAGGATCGGGCCGACTGGCTTGCGCGCCAGGTCGAAGTGGCAACGCAACAAATAGCCTCGCGTGAAAGAGAGACCCTGTTAAGACTCGCAAAGGCAGGCGAATATCGCGATGAGGAAACCGGAAACCATGTCGTCAGGATGGCAAAATATTCCAGGCAAATTGCCGAAGCGCTGGGCTTGAGCGAAAAAGAATGCGAAGAAATTGAATACGCTGCGCCGATGCACGACCTTGGAAAAATAGGGATCGAAGACAGGGTTTTGCTCAAACCAGGAAAGTTTGATCAGGCGGAATGGTTGGCCATGCAAACCCATACAACCATCGGTCACGCCATTTTATCCAATAGTCAGTCTCGATATATTCAGACCGGGTCAGTGATAGCGCTCAACCATCATGAAAGATTTGACGGAACAGGGTATCCCAATGGACTCGCGAACAAAAACATCCCACTAGTCGCTCGTATAGTCGCCGTGGCCGATGTCTATGACGCACTGGTTTCATCTCGCCCCTATAAAAAGGCCTGGTCTGTTAGCGATGCGCAAGACTACCTGGAAAAGCACGCTGGCACTCAGTTTGACCCACTATGCGTAGAAGCCTTTTTCGAACGCATTAACAACATCAATAATATTCAATCCA
>CAZJEJ010000023.1:0-1320 GCA_964544945.1 uncultured Gammaproteobacteria bacterium
TTGGTGATGAAGTATTTGCCGGACAATCGAGGTATCGAATTGATTAAAATGCCCTCGACCAGTCCCGCCAACGCGGGCTGGAGCTATGAACGGAAGCTGGCAGCCTGGCGACAGCTGTTGAATTTTCTTTAGTCGTCAGGCTCCGCATCGTAACGAGGTGCACCGGGGACCGAGTCGTACCATATCGCACGGTCGGGCCAGTAAATATTATCCTGTGGTCTAATTCCGGGGTCTTCGCTCAAACCGCCAGCAGGGATCACCAACCGCCCACTGCTCGCGCTGATGTAGGGTACGAGTGAGCCACAGTGGGTGCAAAAACATTTAGAGATGATACCCGGTTCGTCCGGGTCATAACGTTTAACCAGATGTTCGCCTGCCAGCCACTGGATACGGTCAGCCCGGGTAAAGATATTCGACGCGTGTGCGGTCCCAGTCGAGCGTCGGCACTGACTGCAATGGCACAGGTGAAACTGGTCGAACGGGCCGGTGACCGTGTACCTGACCTGCCCACAGAGGCAGGCTCCGTTAATTTCTTTACCCATGTATTCTCTCCAGGTGTTGTTCAGCCTGACTAGCGATCAGGCGGCGGACGACTTCGTCGAAATACTGTTCGTGTACGTTCGCAAAAGCTAATCGAATAAATTTTTCCTGCCGCTGGCCAAAGTAACTGCCTGGCAGGCAAATCAAATCGAAGTCCTGAATCAAACGCCTGACTACGTCGCGTGATGGTGACTCGAATGGGTGTTCGATATAAGCGAAATAAGCGCCAGCGCAAACAAGATGGTAATCTAGCCGCCTGTGGTCGAAAGCCTGCTTGATTGCCTCGGCTCGTAACTGTAATTCCTGTGCTTTTTCCAGCTTCCAGTCATGCAGGTGTTGAAGGCCGTACAAAGCGGCTAATTGCCCGGCATGCGGCGCACTGATCGCGGTACAGTCCTGGACTTTTTTCAACGATTCGAGCAGGGCAGGGCCAGCAACCACGGCGCCCGTGCGATGTCCGGTGAGACTGAACACCTTTGAGAAACTATAGAGATGGACGAAATGATCCCGCCAGTCAGCGTGTTTGAATAATCCATGGGGTGCGCATTCGATGTCGATAAAATCCCGGTAGGTTTCGTCGACGATGAGTGCGAGTCCATGCTCGCTCGCGAGCTGGTAAAACTGCTCGATACAGGCCGGACTATAGGTAGCGCCCGTGGGGTTGTTTGGTGTGACCAGTACGATGGCCCTGGTGCGTGGCGTAATCAGCGTTGCCGCCTCTTTTGAATCTGGCATAGCGCTCTGGGGGTCGAACGACAGGTATTTCTGGCTAATACCACG
>CAZJEJ010000023.1:1420-4330 GCA_964544945.1 uncultured Gammaproteobacteria bacterium
AGCGATTGCGGCGGCAAATGTGCCGGTATAGCCTGGCACATATCGATCAATCGATCAGAACCCGGGTTTTTAACCCAGGACCAGGCCTCGGCTATCGGTGCCGCAGCACAATCGAGTACGTTGGGGTTAAAGTTCATCATTAATCTCGTCGGTGTAAACCGGATGGTATTGAATATTGCAGCCGCTGACCAGACCCGTCGATGAAATTGATTCAACGTTATGCCATAATATTTTATCTTAATCGGCTTATTGGAGCATCTGGATGAAATACCTGCACACCATGGTCCGGGTACAAAACCTGGAGCAATCCCTGTCTTTTTATTGTGGTCTGCTCGGGCTGGTGGAATCCAGTCGGCACGTGGATGAGGCCAACGAATTTACCCTGGTTTACCTGGCAGCGCCGGAGGACCTGGCACAGGTGAGTGCAGAGAGAGCGCCTCTTCTGGAACTGACCTATAACTGGGATGGCGAAGTCTACCAGGGCGGTCGTAACTTCGGCCACCTGGCTTACGAAGTGGACGATATATACGCGCTGTGCCAAAAGATTCTGGACCAGGGTATCACTCTGAATGTTCCGCCGAAAGACGGTCATATGGCGTTCCTGCGTTCACCCGACAATATTTCGATAGAATTGCTGCAAAAGGGTCAGCCGCTAGTGCCGGCAGAGCCCTGGGCGTCGATGCAGGTGAGCGGCGAGTGGTAGGCACCGTTATATTGAATCTCGATGAATTGATATGCTACTAGAACAATATTTGCAGGGGAGTTATTTTGCGATTCAAAACCCGGTAGAGTTATTCGACCGTTGGGTTAATTCCTATTGTCATCAAAGTCGTGTTCAGTTAAATGGTAAAGAGTTGCTAGTAAAATGGAGCGCGCGCGCCGATCGGGTGCTCTCGAATAAATCAAATCCACTCGTCGTTGAAATGCAGCTTTATTTTTCCTGCGTAGTGAAAAAACGGGTTCTTTTCCATGATCGGGTCGAGTTTGAAACCCAGGTGGTAAATGACCACCTGCAAATTGCGTTTCGACCGATCGAAGCAGCTAGATGCGACCCGGAAGAATTCGCCAGAAACTATCCAGTCGGGCGGGTGCTGGATACGACCGCCGCCGGCAAGATGACCCCCTCGTGGATAGGGGTAGATTTCAGGCAGGGGCGGTGGAAAGGAGAGTTTGGTTACCTGGATTGAGCAGTAGCTAGTTTCTCATGATGTTGATATTCGCTCAAAGGCGATAGGCCTTGCATGGAAACATTAATGCCGTGGTGCATGGATTCCCATTACCTGCGGGAAGACCTGAATAAATCAGGCCTTCCTCGTGGTATTCAATAAAATAATACCCCCCTGTTTCGGTCGCTAGCAACCGGCGATACAATTCCCACCACTGTCGAAACTCATTGTTCGACCGCTTATCGGCACGTGCACCGGTACATTGCTTGCCTTAATAAAGGTATCCAATCTTGTGCCTTCGATTACCTTACCCCCCATTGTTGATGGCTGATTGGCATGCGAGGGGATTACCGCAGCGGGTTTTATCAGATTATTTATAACCCAGGCGGCTTCTACTGGCCCGGTGGTAAAAGTGTCACCGATATTCATAACCACCAGTCTGGCGTTATAGAGTTGACGTACCACGGTTTCCTGCTCAGCGGTAACACCGGTATCACCGGACAAATACAGGGTAAGTCCGTTAGAAAATGTCAGGATATAACCCGTGGACGGTCCTGCATAGGCCGTGAGTCCAGCAGTATTGAGCATATCTCCGAGTTCGCCACCGATCATGCCACCCGCAATTCCATTTGAATGCACTGCAGGTACCGTGGTGATGGTGACGCCGCCAACTTTGCGAGACGCACCAAAACGAACCAGCTGGGAATTTTCAGGATTACCACCTAGCGCTTTGAGTTTGCTGGCGAAGAATTTTGGCATTTCACTACCGGTGATAATTTTGGCCTTCTTCGCCAGAGCGATGTTGATCGTATTGGTGTTGGGTAGTACTTTCACAGGAAAACTGGTCTTACCACACTCATCGCTGGTGACCCCGGCAATACGTTTGTCACCAACATGATCCCCATGCATATGACTGACCAGTACTACGTCTATTTTGCCTAGCCTGGGATCTTCCGCCCCCGCAACGGTACGGCCGGGATCGTACAGAATACGAGTGCCGTTGGGATCTTCCAGAACTATCGCCCGGTCAAGCTGACAAAATTCACCTTCCTGACTCCCAAGCGGGGTGATTTTTACGTTTGCAGCCATTACTGACTGTGTAGCTACCAATATCAATGCTGCGATGACTGAGAAAAACTGAACCATTTTGAATGATTTCATTGAGGCCCCCTGAATTCATTGAGAAAAATGCGCAAAAAGCGTTTCCTGAATTGCGCACTGTGGGCAACGATATCAGATTTAGTCTTAAGTATCTTCTTTGGGCATCTGGCGCCTATTCGAGTAATGGTGGCAGTTAAGAATAAATTTAAACAAGTTAACTGTTACGATAAATCCATGGATGCCAGAATGACGGTGATGACAGCGATAAAAACAAAAAAACCAGGACACCAGTTGTAGAGCTACTACCTGGTGCCTGGTTTAAAGTTACAACCGAAGAGCGCGTGTAACACTAATCCCAGTTGAGCGCACCACCGGTTTGATACTCGGTGACGCGCGTTTCAAAAAAATTCTTTTCCTTTTTCAGGTTTGCCTGTTCGTCAAGCCACGGCAGTGCATTTTCGGCGCCGGGGAACGGCGTTTTGTGGTTCAATTTGGCCGCACGACGGTTGGCGATAAAACGAAACTGGGCGATGTGGTCTTCCGCGTTATAGCCAAGAATCGGCTCGGGTAACAGGAAGTGAGCGTATTGCGCCTCGGCTGCTTCGGCCTCTTCCCACATCTGCTGGATTACTTGCGGGTCGAG
>CAZJEJ010000023.1:4430-7745 GCA_964544945.1 uncultured Gammaproteobacteria bacterium
CTGTTGTATATTTCGCCCTGATCCAGGCCTATGGTCTCGATGCAATGCTGGTAAGTCCAGGTATGCACCGCTTCTTCGTATACCTGGCGAGCCTGGTAAATCTGTAGTTCGGGTGCGGTCATTTTTTCCATCACCGCAAGCCCAATGTTGCGCATCGCCAGAATGTCCGAAGTGGTCAGATAGGACAGTACATTTTCGTAAACGTGACGTTCTTCCAGCGTCAGTTTATGCTGGTAATCGTGAATATCCTGGGACATGTTGATATCGAGCGGTGTCCAGTGGTTTTTGTTCGCATTTAAAAAATACTCCCATGCCCAGGGGTATTTGAACGGCGCCAACTGGTTTATATCGGCCAAACCATTCACCACGCGTTTATCATCTGCATTAACTGGTTTTGCGGCTACCGGGTTGATTGCAGGTACCCGCGCACCTGAAGTCCTGACGTCGATGCCTCGTATCTTGCCGATGCTCGGGTCGACTGGCATATTAAGGGACTTAGCGCCGTTTCCTGCCGACTCCAGGTCGGGGGCTGGCATCGGGGGTGCCGGTGGCGCCAGCGGATCATCCCAATTTAACATGGCAGCCTCCCGAATTAAATTTGGCACCGAGGTCGATTACTGACATGCTTCACATTCCGGGTCGAGGATCGAACATACTTCCGGCTCGGGTTCTGCCGCTGTGTGCTCGAGCGTATCAGTGGTGTTTTTCTCTACCGCCGTGGCACCCATTGAGCGCAGGTAATAGGTCGTCTTTAATCCACGAACCCAGGCCAGCTTGTAGAGGTTGTCGAGTTTTTTACCCGAAGGTTCGGCCATATACAAATTGAGTGACTGGCCCTGGTCGATCCATTTTTGCCGCCGTGATGCCGCTTCTACCAGCCAGCGCGAATCGACTTCGAAAGCGGTGGAATAAATCTTTTTTAACTCCTCTGGTACTCGGTCGATACTCTGCACGCTACCATCGTAGTACTTCAGGTCGTTGACCATGACGTCGTCCCAGAGGCCCCGTGCTTTTAAATCGTCTACCAGGTAGGGATTCACCACGGTGAATTCGCCAGACAGGTTCGATTTGACGAACAGGTTCTGGTAAATCGGTTCGATCGACTGGCTAACTCCACAGATATTCGAGATGGTTGCAGTCGGGGCGATCGCCATGGTGTTGGAATTACGCATGCCTATACTGACAACCCGCTGACGCAGGCTGTCCCAGTTCATGCGAGAACTGTCGTCTTGCTGCAAATATTCACCACGTGCTGCCTTCAGATCGGCGATCGAATCGATGGGCAAAATTCCCTGGCTCCAGAGTGATCCCTCGTAGCTGGAATAGGCGCCGCGTTCTTCGGCAAGCCTGGTCGACGACTGAATCGCGTAGTAACTCACTACTTCCATCGACTGGTCGGCGAACTCGATTGCTTCCTCCGAGGCAAAAGCGATGTGTTGTTTGTATAATGCATCCTGAAAACCCATGATTCCAAGACCAACGGGTCTATGTCGCAGGTTAGATGTACGAGCCTGTGGCACACTGTAATAATTATAATCGACGACGTTGTCGAGCATGCGCATCGCGGTATTGATGGTTTTTTCCAGTTTTTCCAGATTCAGCCCTCTTTCATCAACGTGCTGTGCTAAATTGACCGAACCGAGATTACATACCGCTATTTCGGCATCCGACGTATTCAGGGTGATTTCGGTACACAGATTGGATGAATGCACCACGCCCGAATGCCGCTGCGGCGAGCGAATATTGCAGGGATCCTTGAAAGTGATCCAGGGATGGCCGGTTTCAAATAACATGCCGAGCATCTTGCGCCAAAGATCCATAGCAGCGATGCGGCGGAATGATTTTATCTCGCCCCTATCAGCCTTTGCCTCGTAAGCGATATAAGTCATTTCAAATTTTTCGCCGAACTGATCGTGCAAATCGGGGGTTTCATCGGGCGAAAATAAGGTCCAGTGAGATTCTTCCACAACCCGTTTCATGAATAGATCGGGAATCCAGTTTGCGGTATTCATATCGTGCGTACGACGGCGCTCTTCGCCCGTGTTTTTGCGTAAATCCAGGAAGTCTTCGATATCCAGATGCCAGGTTTCCAGATAGGCGCACATGGCACCTTTACGCTTGCCCCCCTGGTTTACTGCGACCGCGGTATCGTTGGCTACTTTCAGGAAGGGAACGACACCCTGCGACTTGCCATTGGTACCCTTAATGTGCGAGCCCATGGCCCGTACCCGGGTCCAGTCATTGCCCAGACCGCCGGCGAATTTCGACAGCATCGCATCGTCTTTGATAGCACTGAAAATGCCATCAAGATCATCAGGAACCGTGGTCAGGTAGCAACTGGATAGTTGAGGTTTCAGCGTGCCCGAATTGAACAGCGTCGGTGTGCTACTCATGAAGTCGAAGGAGGATAGCAGGTTATAGAATTCGATCGCTCTTTCTTCGCGATTGACTTCGTTGATCGCCAGGCCCATCGCGACGCGCATGAAAAATGCCTGTGGCAGTTCAAAGCGTACATCGCGGTAATGAATGAAATAACGGTCGTACAGGGTCTGTAGCCCCAGGTAGGTAAACTGGTTATCCCGGTCTGGCTGTAGAGCCTTCCCCAGGCATTGCAGGTCGAAATTCAGTAATTCTTTATCGAGTAATTCGAGCTCGGCCGCTTTCCTGATGTAATGCTCGAAATAATCGGGGTAGCGCGCGGTCATCTCCTCGTAGGTAGCGCTCGATGTGCTATCGTTGATAAAGCTCAGCGATTCGTTGCGTAACTCGTCCAGCAGCAAGCGCGCGGCGACGTAGGAGTATTCGGGCTCCCGATCGATCATTCCACGTGCGCTCATCACCAGCGTCGGCCCAATATCCTTTGCCGGTACACCGTCGAACAGATTCTTAATTGTTGTCCTGTACACGCGCTCGAAATCTGTGCTTTTCAGACCAGCACAGGCTTCTTTGCTCACTGTCTTCAAACGGGCGGTGTCGAGTGGGGCAATGCTGCCATCTTTAAGTCTAACGCTCAGATCGACTGTATCGTCAGCCGCCAGGGAGGGGGTTTTGTTCTCGCGCTCCCGAGCCCTGGCAATGGCGTGTTGCTCGCGATATAGCACATAGGCGCGGGCAATTTTCTGTTCGCCATTGCGCATCATTGCCAATTCAACCTGGTCCTGAATATCTTCGATATGAAAGGTGCCGCCGTCGGGTTGACGTCGGGTCAGGGTTTCAACCACCATGTCTGTTAAGCGAGCAACTGTTTCGTGAACTCGAGTGGATGCTGCTGCTTGTCCGCCTTCAACCGCGAGGAAAGCCTTGGTCATTGCAACC
>CAZJEJ010000023.1:7845-12309 GCA_964544945.1 uncultured Gammaproteobacteria bacterium
GCCGTATCACCACGGTCGGGATTGTTGCGAAACTCTAATACCGTCTGTCTGAATGGAAAACCATTCGTCAATGATATCCAACAATGCCTGCAACGACCGGTTAGAATTCAAAACGATGCCAATTGCTTAGCCTTGTCCGAAGCCTTAACCGGCGCGGGGAAAGATTATTCGGTTGTGTTTGGCGTTATTTTGGGAACCGGAGTCGGCGGCGGGCTGGTTATAAATCAGACCCTGTTAACCGGGCCACACGCGATATCCGGCGAGTGGGGACATAACGCTTTGCCATGGCATAAAGAGACAGATGGATCGCCACGCTGTTATTGCGGAAAAGCAGGCTGTATCGAAACCTTTGTTTCCGGTACGGGTCTGGAGCGCGAGTATCGGCGCCAATACGAAGAGTCCCTGAGTAGTCGAGAAATTGTCCAGGGCGCAAGAGGGGGTGTGGAAACCTGCGTGCAGGCGATGGAGCGCTATTTTGATCAGCTGGCAAGAGGACTCGCTCACGTGGTCAATATCATCGACCCCGACGTTATTGTGCTGGGTGGGGGAATGTCAAATATTGAGGAAATATATCGTGAGTTACCCAATCGACTCGGCCAATACGTTTTCTCCGATTATTTTGCCACGCCAATTGTTAAGGCCCAACATGGAGATGCTAGTGGTGTGTTTGGTGCGGCAATGCTTTAGATATAATGGGGCTCAGCATAAGCCATCTCTGTCCAGGCAGAGTACGATAATTAAAAAAGCGTGATTTTTTTATCCCACGTTTTCAGCAACCGGGTTGGTAAATTATTGCTTACCTATGGTGCGAACGCTAGCTACGCCAGCACGAGCGACGCAAGACCGAGGAAAGCAACGATACCTATTACATCGGTAAATGTGGTCAGAACTACGCTACCTGCGATTGCCGGATCAACGCCTATCTGGCGTAACAACACCGGGATGACCGCACCTGCAAAAGCGCCCGCGACCAGGTTGACGACCAGTGCAAACCCAATTACCAGGCCTATATTAAAATTTCCAAACCACAGCACGGAAAAAGTGGCGACTACCAGAGCCCATACCAGGCCATTCAATAAACCGACGGTCACTTCTTTTTTGATTAGCGAGTTATAATTAGAACTGCCAAGCTGCCCGAGCGCCAGCCCACGAATGGCCAGTGTCAGTGTTTGCGAGCCCGCAATTCCACCCATACTCGGCACGATAGTGATTAGAATCGCCAGCGCGACCACCTGGTCGAGTATGTCTTCAAAAAAACCAATCACGCCCGCCGCCAGAAAAGCGGTTAACAGGTTGATACCCAACCAGAGACCCCTTCGTCTGGCGCTGGTGAGCGCGGGAGAAAACATATCTTCATCTTCTGAAAGTCCCGCTCTGCTCATGATCGAGCGATCGCCTTCGTCGCGGATAACGTCGACCACGTCATCGATAGTAATACGGCCTAACAACTTGTGTTCTTCGTCGACTATCGGCGCACTGACCAGGTCGTAATTTTCAAACTCGCGCGCTACTTCGGTCTCGGAAATATGCGCGTATATCGCACTCACATCGGTACGCATGATGTTTTTCACCAACACATCGGGGTCGTTGGTGAGCAAATCACGCAGATACAGCGCGCCAAGATAATGATCGTAACGATCGGTAACAAATAATTGATCGGTATGATCCGGCATTTCTGATCGAATCCGAAGATAGCGTAGAACCACATCGAGGGTTACGTCGGCACGGATGGTAATCTGATCGATATTCATCAGACCGCCTGCGGTATCGTCACTATACGATAGTACCGATTCTAGTTTTTCGCGTTTTTGTGCGTCGATCGTGTGAAGAATGCTGACCAGTTTTTCGGTCGGAAGCGAAAGTATGATGTCGGCCTGGTCGTCGACATCTGGCAGGGTTTCAATGATAGCCGCTATTTCGTCGGAACCGAGTTCCTTTAGCTTGTTGTCGCGTACTTCGTCTCCGGTTTCGAGTAGTACCGCGCCGAGGTAGGCTGGGTCGATATGGGGCCAGAGAAGATCGCGTTGCTGCGATGGTGACGAATCGAATAAATTGGCAATTTCGGCAATGCTGATAGCTTCAAGGATATTCGAAATGGTTTTACTATCGTCGATTTCCAGAGCCGAGGATATATCCTGGCGTAACTGTTCGATATTATCTTCAATCATGACACGGACGGTTGGCTGGATTCCCGAGATTTAGCTCAAGTGTAACAGACCACCCACCGACTAACAGAGTCAGGCGTGAAACAGGCTATTCGGCCTCGTCGAATCGATTACTGATTAATTCAACCAGGGCTTCCATACAGGATTCCTCATCGCTGCCGTCAACTTGTAACACCACTTCGCTACCCTTATTCGCCGCCAGCATCATTACGCCCATAATGCTTTTAGCGTTCACGCGGTTGCCCTGTTTATCAATAAAGATTTCACTTTCGAACTGACCGGCTTTGTTGACTAGTTTGGAAGCAGCGCGCGCGTGCAAACCGAGTTTGTTGACAATAGTCAGGTTTCGCGAAATCATATTAGCCTCTGGTAATGCCTGATCTCGCTCCTTTTATAACTAACACTACAAGCTAGTACAAGATCCCTGGGACTATAGTGTAGTACTCGTATCAGCATTGGGAAATTTAAACCGCTCACTATTTTAACCTTAAGGTTGGTTGAAAAGTATCCTGACACTCATGTAAGGTCCCGGTGGCGCACCGAAGTATTATATCGTTGCTGCAGTAATTCACCTGCGAGTTTTTCAGCCAGATAGACCGACCGATGCTGGCCGCCGGTACATCCGATTGAAATCGTCAGATAACTGCGGTTTTCTTTTTTAATGCTGGGTAACCAGGTTTTTAGAAAATCGCTGATTGACTGAAACATCGCATTAACCTCTTCGATATTTTCGAGATAGGCGATGACCGACTCATCCCTGCCGGTGAGTGGCTTGAGTTGTTCTTCCCAGTGAGGGTTGGGGAGGCAGCGAACATCGAAAACGAAATCGGTGTCAGCGGGCAAGCCATGTTTAAACCCGAATGACTGAATAAGAATGGCCAGCTCTGCACCTGTACTCGGTAGTAACCGTTCTACAATGATCTGCCGCAGCTGGTGAACCTTGAGCATCGAGGTATCGATGGTTAGATCGGCGTTAGCGTAGATATTTTTTAACAGGTCGCGCTCAAGGTTGATCGCATCGACCAACGGTAGATCATGTCTCGACAGGGGATGCTTTCTCCGGGTTTCGCTAAAACGGCTTAACAACTGATTATTATCAGAGGTCAGGAACAGGATTTCGGTGATAAAGTGGTGTGACCTTAGCTGCCCAATGATATCTTCAAATTCATCCATATCATCGGACCCGCTTCTGGCATCTATCGCGACTGCGGTCAAATCATAAAGTGCTGGTTTAGAATTGACCATGGTATTGATAAATTCAGAGAGCAATCCTATCGGTAAGTTATCAACGCAAAAATAGCCGGCATCCTCGAGCGTATTCAAAGCAACCGTTTTTCCCGAACCTGACAGACCGCTGACGATAACCAGTTTCATCGTCGGGTCTCCGTATGCCTGGAAGGAAAGAGGCCAGTCATATTGCCTGACTATTACCCCTGATGGCCTGGTTTTGCCGTTTAATAAAATCTTCGGTCGCGCTGTACCCGTTCATGTACAGTAAATGATTGCCTGCTGCGGCCTCTACCAAAACTGCAAGGTTACGTCCAGGTGCGACTGGCAGAGTCACTTCGGGAATGTCCAGGCCGAGAATATTACGTGTTTTATCCGCATTACCCAGGCGGTCAAACTGGTTTGCATTGTCGCTGGTAAGTTGAATCATATTGATGATCAGCCTTAGAGTCTTGTTCCGTTTCAGCGAATTGGCGCCAAACATTGCTCTGATGTTAATAATTCCGAGGCCGCGCACTTCCATAAAATCGGTCAACAGACCAGGGCTATGGCCATCGATAATATCGGGCGCCAGTCGCGAAAACCGTATGACATCATCTGAAATTAGACGATGACCCCTGGAAATCAATGCGAGGGCCAGTTCACTTTTGCCCACGCCGCTATCGCCCGTTAGAAATACTCCAACGCTATAAACTTCTATATAGACGCCGTGTTCGTCGGTATTCTCGGCCAGTAGCTGAGACAGGTAATAGCGGGTATTGTCGAGTAGGTCCGAATCGCAAAGCGCTGAGCGAAATACAGGAATATTGCGATCTTCGCACAAATGAACCATTGCTTCGGGCAGATCATTGTCCTGACTTGTGATAATCATGCAGACTGGTCCCTGAAACAGGGTTTTCATCAGTTTTGTTTGTTCACTCAGTTCAAGTTTTCGGATGTACCGGGTCTCCTGGAAACCGACGACTACGACGCTGGAAGTTCTAATTATGTTGAAATAGTCAACCGCTCCAAAAGTATTGCCTGCCTGTCGCGAGATTTTTATCTCCTGCTCCAGACCGACTTCTGCGGAGGC
>CAZJEJ010000023.1:12409-25363 GCA_964544945.1 uncultured Gammaproteobacteria bacterium
AGCCGGGCATGGGGTATCGCAAATCCATTGCCTAGCCCGGTACTGCCGAGTCTTTCACGATCAAGCAGGTTGTTATAGATAGCTCTCTGGGTTAAATCGAATTGTTCAGAAATCGCGCCGGCGATGAATTCCAGTAGTTTTTTCTTACTGGAGATATCTGAATTAATGAAGATGAGCTCTGGAGACAAAAGTGCAGAGATTGTCATTAGGTCTAAACGCTTAAAATCTGGTTATCTTAGAATTATGCGCGCATCTTAATCCAATCGACTCAGTATGCAAGTCTTAAGGAACCTCCGATTCAGAGATTCCCTAAAATATCGGGTGCCGGTACGTTGAATCCGTATTAACGACGCAGGAAAAGTACCTGCACCCGACCAGTTGATTACGCCACCTGGGGTACGGGGCCTTTGGTACGATGGTTTTTTTGTTTTTCTTTATGTTTTTTACCCTGGCGGTCTAGCTTGTCTACGAGGCCATCGATTGCGGCATACATATCTTCTTGCACATCGTCCGCATGCAAATTATTGCCGCTGACATGCAGGGTTGCTTCGGCCTTGTGCCGTAGCTTTTCAACAGTTAGTACTATGTGAATATCAAGCGCCTGATCGAAATGTCGATCCAGTCGTTCGATTTTTTCATGCACGTAGTGTCGTATAGAATCGGTGATTTCTATATGATGGCCGCTTAAACTTATTTGCATTATTAACCTCCGAATGTTGATTTATCTACATTACTGTGGATCGTAGGTGTCTCAAAAGAGACGCTTTCGCTCATTAGATGGTGGTATATTCATCGCTTCCCGGTATTTTGCTACCGTCCTTCGCGCTACGTTTATACCCTGGTCACCTAACAACTGAGCAATTCTATTGTCACTTAACGGTTTTTCCTGTCGCTCGGCGGCGACAAACTTCTTAATGATGGCGCGGATAGCAGTTGCGGAACACTCGCCACCATCAGCGGTACTGACATGACTGGAAAAAAAGTACTTGAATTCCAGTATACCCCGAGGGGTGTGCATATATTTGAGCGTTGTTACGCGTGAAATGGTCGATTCGTGCATTTCGAGTTGCTCTGCTATATCGCGTAACACCATCGGTTGCATGGCTTCTTCACCGTAATTTAAAAAAGCCTGCTGGCGGCCGACAATAGCGCGAGCCACGCGTAACAGGGTATCGCTGCGACTCTGCAAGCTTTTGATAAACCAGCGTGCTTCCTGTAAATGATCTTTCAGGTAAATATTTTGTTCGCTATTATCGCTGCGCTTGATCAGCCCGGCATACTGGTCGTTGACACGCAGTCGTGGCGCATTATCCGGATTCATGCTGACATGCCACTTGCCCGCACGCTTGCTCACGTACACATCGGGAGTAATGTACTCGGCGTGATTTTCACTGATCAGGTGCCCGGGATGAGGATTGGTAGTCTGGATCAGTTTGATAATTTCAGCCAGCTCGGCATCGTTGGCCTGAAGCCTCCTTTTAAGCAGCGCAAAGTCGTTGCTCGCGAGGTATTCCAGGTAGTTATCGACCAGCACAAGTGCTTTACCCAGGTGTGGAGTGTCATCGGCGTACTGACCAAGTTGTATGTGCATGCAATCGGCGGGGGATCTGGCAGCTACGCCAACCGGGTCAAAATGCTGAACGAGGTGAAGAATGGCCTCGACTTCGTCCAGTTCGATTTCTTTGTTTTGAGATTTCAAGCCGGAATAAATATCTTCGATAGACTGATTCAGATAGCCGGAATCGTCGGTAGAATCGATAACCGCGAGGCCAATTTCATGATCGGTATCCGACAGGCGTGCCCCGTCGAGTTGCCATAATAAATGTTCATTCAGTGCATCGGTTGCACTGGCCTGATTTTCGAACATATCGCGATTCTCTTCGCGATTACTCTGTGTCTGGGTTGGCGATACGGGTAGATTATCGTAAATTTCTTCCCAGCGGGAATCGACTTCCAGTTCGTCGGGCATGATTTGATCGGCACGATTTTCCGAGACGGTTTCTGCGCTGGTCTTGATATCGGGGATATCCTCACCGTTCGGATCATTTCCCCTGGGCGGCTCAGTTTGCTTAAGGGTAACCTCGGTGAGATTGTCTTCCTGTTCGAGTAAAGGGTTGGCGTCCAGAGCTTCCTGTATTTCGGTCTGCAGCTCTAGAGAAGACAATTGCAACAGCTTGATCGCCTGTTGTAATTGAGGCGTCATCGTTAGACTTTGCCCAAGTCGAAGTTGCAGGCTTTGCTTCACAGGTGGGGCTGTCCCTTGTATGAGATCCTACATAGGAAATTATTAACTCTCATATCTACAGTTATAGCCTAAAATCCTCCCCCAAGTAAATCTTTCTGACAATTTTATTTTCCAGTATTTGACTCGGGTGGCCGTCAGCCAGGATTTTTCCCTCACCCATGACATAGGCGCGGTCGCAAATACCCAGTGTTTCCCGTACATTATGGTCGGTGATTAATACGCCTATACCACGACTGGCCAATTGTCGGATGATATCCTGTATTTCGATCACTGAAATAGGGTCTACACCGGCAAACGGTTCATCGAGCAGAATAAAGAGAGGTTCGTTGGCCAGAGCCCGGGCAATTTCGACTCGACGACGCTCGCCACCCGACAGCGAACTGCCCCTGTTTTCGCGAATATGGGTAATCTGGAAATCTTCCAGCAATTTCTCCAGCGCCTGGTGCCTTTGCGGCCGATCCAGATCCTTGCGTAACTGTAGTACGGCCATAATATTATCTTGCACCGACAGGTTTCGAAATACCGAGGCCTCCTGTGGCAGGTACCCTATCCCCAGTTGCGCTCGTTGATGGATAGGTAGGTGATCGATAGCCTTATGGTCAAGCGTAATCGTTCCGCTGTCGTTGTTAATCAGGCCGACAATCATGTAGAAACAGGTTGTTTTACCTGCTCCGTTGGGTCCAAGCAAGCCGACGATATCGCCACTTGCGATCTGTAGCGAAACCGATTTCACTACTTCTCGCTTGCGATAAGATTTGGCTAGATCGACCGCTTCCAGGCTGTGCCTTGTGCCTGAAGCGGGAATTTCAGGCAAAATCATTGTTGCCTGGGTTGAATCAGCATTTTGACTCGATCATCCGCATCCGAACTACCGGCCTGAATACTCTCGGTATCGGTATTGATGCTAATCCTGTTGCTTTCGATAGTATCGCCCTTGTGACTTAATCGCGCGTTACCCAGCAAAATGAGTGTCGACTCCAACTCTCGATACTCGAGCCGGTCTGCCTGACCAATCATTTCCTGTTGTTCGTTATTAAGCTGGCGAAATGTCGCCGGAGAGCCTGTTAATTCCATCAGGGTTAACTCGTTTTGATCATTGAAATATATGACCAGTCGTTCCGAGCGAAGTGCCATGCTACCCTGATTGAGGCGCACGTTACCGGAATAAATACTCATGTTTTCGGTGTCCCTGACCTCAAGGCTATCGGCCTCGACCTCGATAGGCTGATTTCGATCAGTAGAAAGTGCCAGGAGGGTTGAAGGTAGCACTAGAAATACCAGGGTAAGGAGCTTAGTTATTTTCATCATAGTATACCGTTTTGGTATTCTTTAACCTGTAGACCTGATTGTTCAAATCAAACACTGCCTCGTCGGCGGTAATCCGGGTATTAGCCGATTCGATCACCAGGCCCTGATCGGCCACGACCAGGTCGCGGTCGGGTTCGAATAAAATAGTCTTCGACCTTACCAGCATGGGATCTTTCCCCATTTTTTGCATTATCACATTTTCGCTTAATTTCATCGTGTTCGAGCGGTGATACATTTCACCGATAACGGCTTCTACCCGCCAATTGTTGATAGTTTCGTAAATCAGTACGGTTGGTGCCTCGATACGGCTGATATCCTCCTGGGTGTAGTGTTCCAGGTATGGGCTTTGAAACTGATAGTCAAGAATACCGGTCTCGTCGATCACCCGATAATTCAAATTGGTCATAAAATAATCGATATCAGAAGGTATATCGAGCGCTGGTCTTGTTGCGAGAGATTTGGAGCGTGACTGATAAATCCATCCAGCAGCAATGGCGATCAAACCCGCAATTATCACGACGACTATGATAGAGGGTCTCATCGTGAAAGTTCGGTTAAATTCCGATTAATATTCAGTGCTGTCTCCGGTGTCCTGATATCTAAGCTTGCTTTCATGCAGTATGCGAGAATGCGTCTCTTTCCAGCAATGAAAAGGCTATACCACGCCGGCCCTTAATAAATCATGCATGTTTAATGCACCCTGAACGAAATTATTTTCATCGACAACCATGAGTGCATTGATTTTTTTTTCGTGCATCAGATTAAGCGCTTCGGTGGCGATACGGTCTGCATCGATGGTGACGCAATTTACCGTCATGAAGTCCTTCACCAGGGCTGTCTCAATATTCGGCATTTTTTCGAAGGTACGACGCAAATCGCCATCGGTGTAAATCCCGACAAGCTTCGAAGTTTTCGGATCGATAACCCCTGCCATGCCCAGACCCTTGCTAGTCATCTCCATCAGGGTTTGATTCAGACTATACTCGGGATTGACTAGTGGTATCCCGTCGCCGGTATGCATAATATCGCTGACGCGTAATAGCAATCGACGACCCAGGTTGCCACCCGGGTGTGATAATGCGAAATCTTCTTCGGTGAATCCGCGTGCCTGCAAAACCGCGATAGCGAGGGCATCGCCCATGGCCAGCGAAGCCGTGGTGCTCGATGTAGGCGCCAGCCCCAGCGGGCAAGCCTCTTTGCTGACGCTGACATCCAGACTAATATCGGCAGCGCGCGCGATAGTTGACTGCACCCTGCCCGTTAGTGCGATGAGTGGAATCGCCAGCCGCTTCAACAGTGGTAGTAGCAAGGTTACCTCGCGGGTTTCGCCAGAGTTGGATAGTGCTATAACCAGGTCTTTGGCTGTGATCATGCCCAGGTCGCCGTGGCTCGCCTCGCCGGGATGCATAAAAAAAGCGGGTGTACCAGTGCTCGCCAGTGTGGCGGCAATTTTGTTGCCGATATGGCCGGACTTGCCCATACCGGTCACGACGATGCGGCCTTCGCAGCCGAGTATCAATTCGCAGGCTCGATGGAATTCCTGATCGAGACGTTGTGTCAGGGCCGCAATCGCTTCAGATTCGGTTTTTAAAACGGCCAGACCTAACTCGATGAAAGCGTGATCGGTCATATTATGGGTTACCTGTTGTGACACTATAATACAAAAATAGCTGGTAAATGACAAAACAGGCGAGCAGGAAAAAACCCTTGGTACGAGATAGTTGCCGTGAACTGGAGCTCGGATACCGAGCCATTGCGTAGAACAAAATGGTTAGCCCGGCAACGACCGGTAAATCGCGCGTTATAGCGGAGGCATCGATGCTAAAACTGGTAATGATAGACGGGATACCGATTACGGCCAGCGAGTTGAACAGATTGGAGCCGATAACATTTCCAATTGCCAGGTCGGGTTCCTGCTTTTTCAGGCTTATGAGCGATGCTGCGAGTTCTGGCAGGCTGGTACCCAGCGCGACGATGGTGAGCCCGATTATTAACTCGCTAACGCCAAAGGCATGGGCGATATTCGTAGCACCCCAGACCAGTAATTTCGAACTGCCTACCAAAAATATCAGGCCCAATACAATCCAGCTACAGGCAGCCTTAAAACTCATGCCCTCGGGTACCTCTGCTATAGGTACATCGTCCTCTCCCTGCGCTATCTTTAGCCGGTGAGATTTCACCAGATACCAGAGCATCCCTACTAATAAGATTAGCAACAGACCACCATCGAAGCGACTCAATTTACCATCGTATAGAAACCAGATCATCACACCAGTGGCGATGAACAACAACGGAAACTCACGGCTGAGAATCTCTTTAGCGACCGGTACCGGAATAATCAGGGCGGTGATACCGAGAATCAGACCGATATTCGCTATATTGGAACCTAGTGCGTTCCCGATGGCGATATCGGGGGTTCCTTGCAGCACCGAGATAATGGAAACCAGGATTTCGGGCGCAGATGTGCCAAAGCCAATGATAGTGATGCCGATGATCAGCGAAGAAACACCGAAGTGCTTAGCGAAGGCAGATGCGCCTTCGACGAAATGATTGGCACTCCAGACCAGTACTACCAGTCCAGCCACCACGGCGCCGAAAGAGAGTAACATGCCCGGGGTCTCCGGTTAATTCCGAATCATTACTAGAAGAACGTGATTAAAAATCAGCGGTCGAGGTGAACAGCCCGACGCGTAAATCTTTCGCGGAATAAATTTCGCGGCCATCTACTTCCATCGTGGCGTCACCGATGCCCATCACCAGTCTACGCATTATGACGCGTTTCATGTCGATACGATAGGTTACCAGCCTGGCCTTAGGTAGCACCTGGCCAAAATACTTTACCTCTCCAGCGCCCAGCGCCCTGCCGTGGCCTGGCCCACCTTTCCAACCCAGGTAAAATCCAACCAGTTGCCACATCGCGTCGAGCCCGAGACAACCAGGCATGACCGGGTCCGTTTCGAAGTGGCACTTGAAAAACCATAGATCGGGATTGACATCTAGTTCGGCGACTATTTGACCCTTACCAAACTTTCCATCGTCTTCAGTGATATTGACGATGCGATCAAACATCAGCATCGGTGGCAATGGGAGCAGGGGATTGCCCTCGCCGAAAAGTTCTCCTCTTCCGCAGCGAACGAGATCGTCGAAGTCAAAACTATTCTGATCGGTCAATGGTTTAGTCATATCGATGGGTTAAATAAAATCAAAGGTGGGAACACTAACGATTCTCAAAAAATTATACCAGTAATAAATAGAGATTTGTCGCTGCCAACAGCTCTGTTTAAGATGTGAACCTTCGAATGGTTCCCTGTTGATACTATTGAGGGTATATTCAACGACAGAGTCGACCCGATCTGTCAATTGGTTGAGTGTTGTATCGGTTATGCACAAAATCCTTAAGGAAGGTCTGATTTATTCAGAGGGTCTTATATATCTACAAATGTGACATTGTTGACACGGGTAATCGACAGCCTTTTTAGTCAGCTCCCGTTCAGCCAGGTACAGGAATACTATCGATGATGAAAATTAGCCAACTAAATATAATTCTGCTATTGGCCGTGCTGGCACTGCCCCAGGTATCGAGTGCGCAGACCATATTGAGCCTGGAGAGCGCAATTGAACTCGCGCTCTCGACCGATCCGCGAGTAGAAGAGAAGAAGGCGTTCGTGCGTAAAGCGGAGGCAATGTTGCAAGAAGCCAAAGGATCGGCTGGATTACGTTATGGCGTGGACAGTTTTCTGGCCCTTTCTACTGGTGTCGATGGTGGATTTTTTCGGGATGGTGCAGAATCCTGTACGAGTAACTGTACCCCAAGAGACGATGCCTATGATTTTAATGATGGCCTTTCGTTGTGGGCCGGACTGACTTTCAGCGTGGTTAAGCCGCTGATGACATTTGGGCGGCTTGAAAATTTCCAGCAGGCAGCCCAGCAGAATATCCTGGTCAAGCAACAGGACGTTGAATTGCAGCGCGACAGTATCCGCCTCGACGTAGTGAGGGCTTATTATGGTTACCTTGCTGCAAGAGATAGTCGTTTTTTGCTTGAAGATACGCGCAAGAGATTAACAGGCGCGCTCGAACTGGTGAGCGAGTGGCTGGATGAAGACAAGGGGAACGTGAGTCAGTCGGATCTGTATGCCTTGCAATCGGGCCTGGGATTGATCGATAGTTTTCTGGCCGAAGCCGAGGGTTTCGAAGCCATCGCAATGGCGGGCCTGAAGCTGCTAACTGGCTTGCAGTCGGAAACGATAGAGCTTGAAGATCGTCGATTACGCCCGGTCGAATTACCCGGGCTGGATGTGGACGAATGGATTGCCCTGGCACTCGAAAATCGTGTCGAATTTCGACAGGTAGAAGCAGGCCTTGCCGCAAGACGTGCACTGGTAGAAGCAACCCGGGCAGATAAGAAACCGATTGTATTTGCCGGTGTAGCCGGATCTCTCGCCTATGCGCCAAATCGAGACCGGTTAGATAATCCATATATTTACGACCCGTTCAACCACGTTGCGCTGTCACCCTTGATTGGATTGCGATGGGAGTGGGAACAGGGAGCCCAGCCGGCACGGGTTGCGCAGGCACAGGCCGAACTTGAAGCACTGGTGCATACCGCATCCTTTGCCCGCAATGGAATTCCTTTTCAGGTGCGTGAGCAATACCATACGGTGCAGGCCAAGTACAAATCGATTAAGGCAATGAGATCGAGTGCCCGGGCAGCACGCAGATGGATGATCGCCGCATACTCGGACTTCGAGGCAGGCTTCGAAGAAGCCGATAAAATTCTTACGGCAATGCAGGTATACGTAGTCGCCTACGCCGAATACCTTAAAATTATTAACGAATTCAATAACCATGTGGCCAAATTAAAGAGTGTAAGCGGAGTCTACGAATGAAAAAATTGACGGGTATATTGCTGTGCCTTTTTGTTAGCCAGGCTGTGATAGCTGCTGAACTGGGCCCAGACCAATTGATCAGGCAGGCCGCTGATAAAGTGCTGATGCAGATCAAAGCCAATCCGGAGCAATACAGGGAAGACATATCTAAGCTCTATGCATTGGTAGAGGAGGTTGTGCTTCCCCACTTTAATTTTGAAGAAATGACCGAGCTGGCTCTGGGCCGTAACAAGGGCAAGATTAGTCAGGAGCAAAAGCCTTTGATCGTGAGAGAATTTCGAACTTTGCTGGTCAGGACGTATGGCAAGGCGTTGCTCGAATACAATGACCAGGAAATCATTTACTTACCCATGCCACCCTCGGACAAGGAAGGTTATGCCACGGTTAAAACCGAAATTCAACAGGTGGGAGGATTCCCGATTCCGCTCGACTACAAACTTCGACTGGAAAACGGCGATTGGAAGGTTTATGACATCAGCGTTGACGAAGTTAGCCTGGTAACTAACTATCGATCCAGCTTTTCACGTCAGATCAGGAAGAATGGTGTTGACGGATTGATCAAATCCCTGCGTGAGCGTAATCGGGACGAGTAAGTATTTAAGTGAATTCGTTCCCTTCAAACGATATGCGGGCTAAAATACCGACCTTTTCCTCACATCGGTATAAGTCCGTTCGTTAATGAATAAATTAATTATCAGGGGTGGTGTACCCTTATCAGGTCAGGTCAGGGTATCAGGCTCTAAAAATGCGGTCTTGCCGATTCTGGCGGCGACATTACTGGCCGATAGACCGGTCATTATTCGTAACGTTCCCCACTTGCATGACGTGACAACCACGATGGAATTACTGGGTCGTATGGGCGTGTCGCTCACCATAGGCGAGAAAATGAGTATAGAGGTTGACCCGACTACCCTCGAAAATACCTTCGCGCCCTACGACCTGGTGAAAACCATGCGTGCGTCGATACTGGTGCTGGGTCCGCTTTTGGCGCGTTACGGAGAAGCCGAAGTTTCACTCCCTGGAGGATGTGCAATCGGCGCAAGACCCGTGGATATACACCTCTCGGGACTGGAAGCGATGGGAGCTCAGATAACTGTCGATCAGGGTTATATTAAGGCCAGGGTAGACCGTCTTAAGGGCGCCAATATTGTTATGGACCAGGTGACCGTGACAGGCACCGAGAACCTGATGATGGCAGCCAGCCTGGCCGTGGGAACCACTGTCATCGAAAATGCCGCAAGAGAGCCAGAGGTGATCGATCTCGCCGATTTTATCAACGAGATGGGAGGGCAGGTGGAAAATGCGGGTACCGATACGATTACTATTCATGGGGTTGATCGGTTAGGTGGTTGCGATTACACGGTGCTACCCGATCGTATCGAAACCGGAACCTACCTGGTGGCAGCGGCGATTACCGGCGGTAAGGTACTGGTCAAGCACACCGATCCCAAACTGCTCGATGCCGTGCTCGCCAAACTGATCGAGGCTGGTGCCGTTATCGATACCGGTGACGACTGGATAGAGCTCGATATGGAAGGCAAAAAACCCAAAGCGGTCAATATTCGAACCGCACCCTATCCTGGATTCCCGACCGACATGCAGGCACAGTTTTGCGCCCTGAACGCGGTCGCCGAGGGTACCGGCTCGGTGGTCGAAACGGTGTTTGAAAACCGGTTTATGCATATCCAGGAAATTTCACGCCTCGGTGCGAACATCATTCTGGAAGGTAATACGGCAATCATACAGGGCGTTAACGATCTGGATGGTGCCCAGGTAATGGCTACTGACTTGCGCGCATCGGCGAGCTTGATCCTTGCCGGGTTAGTCGCCAAGGGTGAAACCGTGGTCGACAGGATCTACCATATCGACCGTGGGTACGATCACATCGAAGAAAAGCTCGCCGGGCTGGGCGCTCAGATTCAGCGCGTAGCCGGTTAATCCCTACTCGATTAACCAGCTCTTATCATCATGTCAGGTTCTTTAACCATAGCACTCGCGAAGGGTCGAATTCTCGATGAGACTTTGCCGTTGCTCGCGCGCGCAGGAATCGAGCCAATCGACGACTTAAACACCAGCCGAAAGCTGGTATTTTCGACTAATCAGTCTGATATCAATCTGGTTCTGATTCGCTCCGCCGATGTGCCAACCTACGTTCAGTATGGCGCGGCAGATATAGGTATTGCAGGTAAGGATGTTTTGCTCGAACACGGTGGCGAAGGTCTATACGAACGGGTGGATTTAAAGATAGCTACCTGCCGGTTGATGACCGCAGGATTTGCTGCGAGACCCCCTTTGAGGGGGCGCTTAAAAGTGGCCACCAAGTACCCGAAAATTACCCGCCGATACTTCCTTCAAAAAGGCCAGCAGGTCGAATTGATCAAGCTATACGGCTCAATGGAACTGGCGCCGATGGTTGGCCTTGCCGATTTGATTGTCGATCTCGTCGATACTGGAAATACGCTCAAGGCTAATGGCCTGATTCCACTCGACCATATTATGGACATCAGTTCTCGCCTGATCGTCAACCGTGCCTCCCTGAAGATGAAAAATCAGGCCATCAAGGATCTGGTCCAGAAGGTCGAACAGGCAGTAGGCTCAGCCTGATGTCGATAGAGATTAAGCGGCTGAACGGCGAAACGCCGGATTTCTGGCAGGCGCTAAAGAATTTGCTGGACTGGGATGCGGTGTCTGACGACTCGGTGTTTCAAACGGTTAAAGATATTATCAATGCTGTTCGGTCCCGGGGCGATCAGGCGCTCGTCGAGTTGACCGCGCGATATGACCGACTGACTGTAGATTCAGTGCCTCAACTGGAATTGCCCCTGTCCCGGCTTGTCGAAGCTTATCAGGGCCTGGAACAACAGCAACGCGGTGCGCTGGATCTGGCTGCCGCCAGAATTCGATCCTATGCAGAACATCAGAAAATGACTTCGTGGGAATATACCGAACCCGATGGTACTGTGCTGGGTCAGAAAATCAGTGCGCTCGATCGGGCGGGCCTTTATGTACCTGGTGGTAAGGCTGCCTATCCATCCTCGGTATTAATGAATGCGATCCCGGCAAGGGTTGCAGGTGTCGGCGAACTGGTCATGGTAGTGCCCACGCCCCAGGGCGTGGTAAACGACCTGGTGCTCGCCGCTGCGCATATTGCAGAGGTTGACCGGGTATTCACTATCGGTGGTGCGCAGGCAATAGCGGCGCTGGCTTATGGTACCGAAACGATTCCAGCGGTGGATAAAATAGTCGGACCCGGCAATATCTACGTTGCCACCGCGAAACGCATGGTATTCGGCCAGGTCGGAATTGATATGGTCGCGGGTCCTTCAGAAATTTTGGTGATCTGCGATGGCAAAACCAGTCCCGACTGGATTGCGATGGATTTATTTTCACAGGCCGAACACGATGAAGATGCCCAGGCGATATTGCTGTCCGACAGCGCTGAGTTTCTCGACCAGGTACAGGCCTGTATAGACCGGCTGATCGAGGATATGCCACGAAAAGATATAATCGAAAAATCGCTTCGCGCGCGAGGCGCACTGATCCAGGTTACGGATATGGACCAGGCGATCGAAGTTGCCAACTATATCGCACCAGAACACCTGGAGTTATCGGTAGACGATGCCCCCGCACTTGCCCAAAAGGTACGCCACGCGGGCGCTATCTTTATGGGCCGTTATACCGCCGAAGTACTGGGCGATTATTGCGCCGGTCCCAATCATGTATTGCCGACGTCCAGGACCGCACGATTTTCTTCACCACTGGGCGTGTACGATTTTCAAAAGCGGTCGAGTCTGATCGCTTGTTCGGCCGCTGGCGCGTCGGATTTGGGGAGGCTTGCCTCGGTGCTCGCGCATGGAGAAGGCCTGGTGGCGCATGCACGCTCTGCCGAGTACCGCGTCAAGTAACCGGTTGTATTAAATCGGTATCGGGCCGTTGCCGGACCACGGTACCGTAAATTTATCTCGATACCTCACCGCAGCTCCACCTCGTCGGCGAACAGGGTACCGCCGATGATGCTACCATCGACTTCCACATTGATGCCATTTACTATCATGGCACCGGCGGGAGAAACTGTCGCACCGGTCACGTCTACGAGCTGGCCATCGATGAAAAATACTCCCAGGCCCTGGGATCCTGTGACGATGCCCTGCAGGCTGATTTGATCGACGCTTTCGCCAAAATCGTCGTCTTCGACTTCGATTTCAGTGGCAAAAATCGAACTGGCGCCTTGATAATAGGTGCCTTCGACTTCGACAAAGTCTTCATTGGCCAGATTGCCATCTGGTGAGTCGATAGTCGGGTTACCGCTCATATCGATAGAAATATTATTTACAAAAAATGGTGAAAAAAGATCGGTGAATCCACTTATCGTGCCTTTAAGTTCTACCTGTGAACCCGGTAATGATACTGCCAATACCCCTTTACGTTCCACGAACGTGGCACGAATACTGCCGTCCGGTGCATGAAATCCACTCACTTCGACCAGGTCATTCACTAGCAAATTGTTGTAGC
>CAZJEJ010000024.1:0-24405 GCA_964544945.1 uncultured Gammaproteobacteria bacterium
TGGTGGAGACGGCGGGAATCGAACCCGCGTCCGCAAGCCCTCTGCCATTGGTTCTACATGTTTATTCCGACTTTAATTTAACTGACTGTTACCCGCCGGACGGGGAAAACAGGCAGCGATTTCGGTACTTGTTTAGTGCTTCAACCCCGAACGAGTCTCCATCACGATTCTATGAGAGCGATGCCCGAATGTTCAATAAAGAACCTGGACGCATAGACACGGCTCCAGTCGGACAGCAATCTACCGGTTATTAAGCGGCGAGTGCGTAGTTGTCGTTGTTTGCAACTATATATTTGCAGAAGATTTAACGAGATTCTCTACATTCTCGACATGCACCTCAGGTTTCGCGACCCACGTCGAAGCCAGGTCGTCCCCAGGAAGGTCTATTATAGCGAATTGTTTTGTCTGACAGCAAATCTGGTTTGATGATGCGCGAATGCGCTAAGCTGGTTTAGTACCTAGAGGATGTACTTATCCAGTTCTAGCCAGAAAATCGTGAACATCATCAGGAACAACCCAAACTCGGCAAGCGTGATCATGATCAGCATAAAGGTAATACGGCGGGCCGTAGGTTTCATCGGCTGCCAGATTTTACGCATGTAAAATCGCCAACCCGGTAACCAGGACCAGCGTTCCCACTGATGCATATAGCGATACAGTGAGTTTCCCCAGTGCACCAGGCTTTTATCAACTTCGTCAACTCTTGATTCGCGTTCGGTCAAAGAACAGCCTGAATAGTCATCAGTGACAACTAGTTTTGCACAGCCGTCAACCTCATCCTCTACTCGAAACCTGGTAGACGTACGCAGGCCTTCGTTGTAACTTACCATGATACCATCGGGAGTTATTTCAACATCAAGATCCGTTTCCAGTTGTTTGCCATTGCTTAAATTTTTAGCTTTAAGCCGATATTGTTGATTACCAGTAGGCTGCCATTCTTCAAATTCGAGCATTGGATTGATTCGGTATAGCCGTTCTACGTCATCCAGAAAAGCACGTAATTTCGCACTGCTGATTGGTGTTTCGATGGTTACCCAGGCAGCGTCTTCGATATTTTGGTTGCTTTCATCGCTCATTACTGTGGATGTGGAACTGTTAACAGTGGAATTGCCAGCGAGCGGGCGAGTAATTCCAAATCCATACGCGAACGGTAGCCGGGGGACCCTTTGGGTCGGGGTGAACCAATGACCACGATATCGAAGTTGTCTTTTTGTATCACTTCAAGAAGACAGCTAGCGGGTTTGCCGAGGCGGACTGTATTTGAATAAGAGATATTAGCCTGTTCGCACATCTTCTCGACACGTTCCGTTTCACTCGAAGCGTCTCGAGCCAATTGATTTTCGACATAGTCGCCAAAGCGATGCTGGGTTATGGCATTGTTTAACCAGTCATCCCCCATCATGCCTTTCCAGAAATCGGGTACTACAAGTAAATGATGAAGCGTTGCTTCATTTTCCTGACACAGCTCAATTGCTGCCTGTTCCGCCATGATGGCACCAGGAGTGCCGTGGCTGGCAACAAGGACATTTTTTACATTCATTAAGGTATGAGTAAAAGCGAGATTATCAATTTAATATTCGATCAAAACTTCTAAAAGAACAACCCGGCGGCCGAGGGGGGAGGGGCCGCCAGGTTGGTTTTTCTGGTCTGCGAAAATACTTTAGACCATTAGGTATACGCCGAGAGCTATAGCCATCGCACCCAACAGTGCAATAAAGTCTTCGGCCCGGTCACTATGGAAAATTGACAGCGCGGAGCCACGATGGAACTTGGCGCCCGCTTCTTCCTGTAAGTCAATATCCTGTGAGTCATGTGGTTGTTCAGCCATTTCAATATACTCCTGCTAAATAGTTTCGCGTACGAACAATAGTATGACAATCAGCGATAGCACCGCTTTTAAGGTACCTACCACACCACCGATCACAAGGGGTTGTCCACCAGCCTGCTTCATAGAAGCGAAGGTAATTTGCATACCAAGACCCGTCAGACCGAAAGCGAATAACAACGTTATCCACTGGCGGAATTTCTTGATCTTCTTGGCGGTGAACCTGACAGCCTTGGTAGCCTTCTTTAACACCTTGTTAGCGCTCTTGGAGAGCACCTTGGCATTAAAGATACCACGAAGAATGGTTTCGTCAGCGATGCTCATTATCTTTCTGTTTTCGAGCGTTCGTGCCAGCGCTTCTTTGCGATCGTCGCGTTGTAGTTTGCCGATTTCGGCGCTAACTGTCGCTATTTGCTCGTCGTTGAGCAACTTTGACTCCTTGACATTATTGTCAAAATACTTGCCCTTATAGTGCTGAGCGGGTGCGAAAACACCGGTTGACGACAATGCAAACATCAGGATAAAACCCAAAACGAATACCGGAAACTTTTCAAAGATTACGCTGCCAATATTAATTTTATTGCCTTCCGTCTCTCCCTCGTGCTTGACATACCAAAGGGCTAGCCAGAGTACGATGATTGGCAGGAATAGCACTCGAGTAATATTGAATATCTCGGCAACTTTCAAAGTTTCGATCCCATCAGGTTGATAGGCCAGTGCAGCTCCCGCGACCTGTGCTGAGTTCAAAATTCCGGTTCCAGCCCAGGCACCAAACTGGATGTAACCTAGATCCAGTAAATGTCCAATCACGGGAAACAGGAACATACTGGCGACTCCCCAGATGAGGATGGTGCCAATGGTATAGGCTATCTCGACAGCCTTGGCCTGTACTACTGGAGCCGCGGCGACGGTGGCCGATACGCCACAGACACCCATACCGGCAGAAAGCACGCCACACATCGAGTTTGGAATTTTTCGCATCCGCCCTAGCCACAATACCAGACCAACGGACCCTAACACGAAGAAACCGACCATTATCGCTGATAGTTTTCCAAGTGACGCGAGTTCAGCCAGACTGTAAAGAGTACCGAGCAAAATGACACCTGTTTTCAGGCCGAGTCGAGACAGACGAACTCCGTTTTCGGCCCATTCAGGAATCCTGAACACGTTAACAGTAATGATACCGGCCAGAATACCCAGTACAACGTAGTTTAACCCTAGCACCTGATGCAGGTACTTGGCACCCATGACGGGTCCGATACCCTTGCTCATTACTGCAATCAGCGGTGCCAGATACCAGCGTACCAGCATCGCGATTAACAAGATGAATATTGCACCGGCGACCGCCGACATGTAGTAGTCAAGATTGCCTTCTTTGTGGCTCCCTGCCAGATGCCAGAGCCCCACAAGAACTCCAATTGCACCGAAGGCATATCCCAAGCCTACCATTTCAGCGACATATTTTTTCGCGCTGAGGTAATCGATTAAACCTGCCATAGCCCCCGAAGCGGCCATGTAGGCAATTGCTACAAAGACAATGCCCATGATTAGCAAGGCGGGGTGTTTTTTTGTATAGACCATGCTGTCCCTCACAATTATTATTTTACCTATCTGAATTTAAGCCTGCAGGCTATTTATAAAAGATTCTTTAACTGCAGGCACCCGTATCCAACTTTTACCCCCCGATTTAGCGGATACTATACATTAAAACGATGAAGCGGTCGGTTTTATTCCCTGCTGTGTATAGAAATCTAGAGAAATTCGATTATTAAAGACAGGCCCGAGGCCGGGAGCATCAGGTAAGGCAGGGTTTGCTTTCGGATCTAGCCTGATTGAGCGCGATAATAGAATCTGGATCTAGCGGTAGCCTCTCCCGGGTAAGTTTGTTGACTACTCGTGCCACTTCGGACAGCCTCGACGGGTCCATTTTATAAGCCAGCAAGTAAAACCCGGTCTGTTTTACCTGCCAGCCATATAGCAAATGCTCCTGCCTCTCGAAATACGTTAACTCTTGAGATAGCCCAACCGTATTATTTAGGATTACCAGGCTCACCATGCACCCGCTCGGACCCCGGTAGCCAATATGCATGCCCCTTGATTTTCCGGATGAGATTTTTCGTACACCGCTAAACGTCAGGTTTACCTCGGACAAGTCGGGCACATAGGCGTCGATTTGATAAAGACCGAAATCCTGGGCCGAGGTCCGATTTAGTCCTGGCGCTACAGGCTCCGATTCTTCCTCTAGCCAACTCCAATGAGCCTGCTCGGCAAGTTCCAACCCCTGGATGGGTAGCAACGAGGTGTTATTAAAAATCGATACCGCTAATATGGCGCCCGCCAGGATAAGGCCAGCAACAGCGGCTACCAGGCGAAGTTGTGACTTTTCCTTGTGCGGAATATCTATATCGAGCGGACCCAGCTTGCCGCAACTGGTGGAGGCCAGGGTCGCTTTGAGCGAGCTCAAGGTGGCTGCCTGCCGGGCTAATTCAGGATCCGAGGCAATAGCGTTGGCTACTTCTGCATTTTCCCGGGCGGAAACTTCACCGTCTACGTAGGCGTTCAGCGTTTCCAGGTTGTAACGAGGATTCATTTACTCCTTCCTATGGCGGCCACAGAAACCGGCCCAATGTTTATTCCATCGATTTCCCGCAGTAGAGCATTCCGGGATCGACTCAGTCTGCTCATTACCGTACCTACTGGCAACTGTAGGATATCAGCGGCTTCGCGGTAGCTGAAACCGGCCATATCGATCAGTACCAGAATTTCTCGTTGATTGGTACTCAACTTTCCTAATCCTTCATGAACCGACAGGATATTGATTTTTCTTTGCTCTATGATATAAACGTGTGCTTCCTGCTGGTTATTCCCATCAAATTCAGAATTTTCCATCATTTCACGAAGGATATTGTCATCGGTTGCCTTTTTGCGCAGTTTATCGAGGAAAATATTCTTGAGGATTTTGTGTAGCCAGGATCTATAAGCTCTCTGATCAGATGGTACTCTTTTAGCTGAGAGTGCCTTTACCACGCAACTCTGGACCAGATCGCGAGCATTTTCGCGGTCTCGACACAGACACCGCGCATAGTTGGATAAACTATTTAACTGGGCTTCTAGTAAACTATGCACGGTAAATTCTTAAAATAATGATTAATTGTCCTGAGAATAAATTGAAAATTGATTTGTCGAAGGAATGCGGTTAGCCGATCCTATTCCTCTTCGCTATAAACAAGCTTAATCGTTTTGAGATCGCAGGTCGAGTATTGATCAACTCAGGTAATCTATTGATCAACTCAGGTAATTGCCGATTGTGTTGGAGCGCCTCAGGTTTTCCGTTATTATTCGCGCTCTTCATCGATCCCTGTTTGCGAAACATTTCAATATGCTATGTATTTCCGGTAGTCCGGCATTATCCGATTTCAGACTCGAGAAATTAATACAGCAGTTCGGCAATCAAGGAATCGACATTCGAGGTCTCAGTAGTCGTTTTATTCACCTGGTTGATACCTCGTCAGAATTAAATAAAGCAGAAAATAGAATTCTCCAAAATTTACTGGTCTATGGCCCGGCCATTAGTCAAGGTGAAACCGCAGGTCTTGACTACTACGTCATTCCACGCCCTGGCACTATTTCACCCTGGGCGAGCAAGGCTACCGATATTGCTCATCAATGTGGGTTAACTCGCGTCCAACGCATAGAGAGAGGTATCCATTATACAGTGGATGGTATCTCGAATAGCCTCCAGGATTCAGTCCTGGCACTATTACACGACCGCATGACTGAGGCGGTTTTTATGGATATCGAGGATTGCGAATTGTTATTTCACAATCACGATCCCCGGCCCTTGACGATGATCGATGTGATTAATCAGGGGCTCGGCGCATTGACCCAGGCTAATCTAAAACTCGGGCTTGCCCTGTCAGAAGACGAAATTGAATTTTTGGCCGAAGCCTACGCGGACCTGGAACGCAATCCGACCGATGTCGAATTGATGATGTTCGCCCAGGCGAATTCCGAGCATTGCCGACACAAGGTGTTTAACGCCAGCTGGACTATCGACGGTGAAGATCAGGACGCCTCACTGTTCCAGATGATCAAGAATACCTATGCGATGCATAGCGAGGGTGTACTGTCGGCATACCATGACAATTCCGCTGTTATCGAAGGGTTTGCCGGTCGCAAACTGGCTCCCTCGAACGAGCCGGGCGATTACCGTTACGAAGAGATGCAACTCGATATTTTGATGAAAGTGGAAACCCACAATCACCCGACAGCGATATCCCCGTTTCCCGGCGCCGCGACAGGTTCGGGGGGTGAAATACGCGACGAAGGCGCGACTGGAATCGGGTCTAAACCCAAAGCAGGGCTGTGCGGATTTCTGGTTTCAAATTTGAAAATCCCAGGATTTGAACAACCCTGGGAGCAGGACAACGGTAAACCCGGACGAATCGCGTCGGCACTCGATATCATGATCGAGGGGCCGATTGGCGCTGCGTCATTTAACAATGAATTTGGTCGTCCCAATACCTGCGGCTTTTTCCGTACCTATGAGCAGGTGGTAAAAACCGAAAATGCAACCGAAATTCGCGGCTATCACAAGCCGATCATGATTGCCGGTGGTGTCGGATCGATTCGACGCGAACATATAGACAAGAAAGACATTCCCGTCGGCGCGAATATCGTGGTGCTCGGCGGTCCTGCTATGTTAATTGGACTCGGTGGTGGCGCAGCCTCCTCGATGGCTAGTGGAAGCAGTAGCGAAAATCTTGATTTCGCCTCGGTACAACGAGGAAATCCAGAAATGGAGCGACGTGTGCAGGAAGTGATCGATCGTTGTTTTGCGCAAGGCGCAAATAATCCGATCTTGTCTATTCATGACGTCGGCGCTGGTGGATTGTCGAATGCCTTGCCAGAACTGGTGAACGATGCCGGGCGTGGAGCCGAACTAGATTTGCGTGCTGTGCCTAACGATGAGCCGGGAATGTCGCCGATGGAAATTTGGTGCAACGAAAGCCAGGAACGCTATGTTCTGGCGATTTCAGATGACCGCCTGGATGATTTTCTGTGTCTGTGCAAGCGCGAGCGGTGTATCTATGCAGTACTTGGCAAGGCAACCGAAGAAAAAGTATTACGAGTAAGAGACCATCACTTTGATAATACACCGGTCGATTTGCCACTGGAAATTCTACTCGGTAATGCCCCTAAGATGCATCGAGAAGCGGTACGTATAACGACTTCGCAACAAGCCTTCGAAACCCATGATATCGAAATCAGTGAAGCGCTATACCGAGTATTGAAATTGCCTGCAGTAGCCGACAAGACTTTCCTGATCAGCATTGGGGATCGATCGGTGAGTGGCCTGATTGCGCGCGATCAAATGGTAGGCCCCTGGCAGGTACCGGTAGCAGACGCTTCGGTTACGCTTACCGATTACCAGGGATATAGCGGTGAGGTTATGAGCATGGGCGAAAGAACGCCGCTTGCGATTCTCGATGCGCCGGCCTCTGGCCGCATGGCGCTCGGCGAAGCCCTGACCAATTTGGCTTCGGCCTGCGTCGGGGACCTGTCGCGGACGGTTTTATCGGCCAACTGGATGGCAGCAGCTGGGCACGATGGAGAAGACACGCGCCTGTTCGATACGGTTCAGACACTGGGTATGGATGTCTGCCCACAGCTGGGTATCACCATTCCAGTAGGTAAGGATTCATTGTCGATGAAGACGACCTGGCAAGAGGGAGAAAAAACCAAGGCCGTAACCGCGCCACTGTCGGTGATTATTTCGGCCTTCGCGCCGGTGCCCGATGTGCGTAAAGTGATTACGCCCGACATCAAACCCTGCGATGAGGGTTCGCAACTCGTATTAATCGATCTGGGCCGTGGTCAAAATCGCCTCGGTGCGTCGGCACTGGCGCAGGTATACCAGCACACCGGCGACATCGGTCCCGATATGGACGACATAGCCTTATTTAAGTCTTTCTTTGACGCAATACAGCGCGTGATCGAGCAGGACGCGATCCTGGCTTACCATGACCGTTCCGACGGTGGCCTGATAACGACCCTGTGCGAGATGGCTTTCGCAGGGCGTAGCGGCCTCGATTGCGATATATCGTGTCTCGGTGAAATACCGATGTCGATACTATTTGCCGAAGAGCTCGGTGCCGTGATCCAGGTATCTAAATCTCGGCTCGGGCTTGTGCAAGGGGTGCTGGGCGATTTTGGTCTCGCCGATATCAGCCATACGATAGGTCAGCCTGTCGGGTCTGAGACGCTGTTGATCAAGCATCAGAAAAATACGGTTTTGTCCGAGTCAATTATTTCCCTCAGGCGCGCCTGGTCAGAAACTTCGTTTCAGATGCAGAAATTGCGTGACAACCCCAAATGTGCGAAGCAAGAGTACGATTTGATCCTGAACAATCGAAAACCCGCCCTGTTTTCGAATTTAAGTTTCGATCCGGGCGACAACGTTGCTGCCCCGCTAATTGGTAATAAAGGGCCCCGAATCGCTATTTTGCGCGAACAGGGGGTTAACGGTCAGGTAGAAATGGCGGCTGCTTTTGACCGCGCCGGGTTCATTTCATTCGATGTGCACATGAGCGATATTCTGGAGGGACGCACCAGCCTGGCTGAGTTTCAGGGAATTGCAGCCTGTGGCGGATTTTCCTACGGCGATGTGCTGGGCGCTGGGGAAGGTTGGGCAAAATCGATATTGTATAACCAGCGCGCATACGATGAATTTACCGCATTTTTCGATCGAAACGACAGTTTCGGCCTCGGTATTTGCAATGGTTGCCAAATGATGTCGAATCTTTACCAGTTGATCCCCGGCGCGTCTAACTGGCCACGATTCGTACGGAATAAGTCCGAACAGTTTGAAGCCAGGGTGGTAATGGCAGAAATACTCGAATCACCATCGCTATTTCTCGACGGTATGCATGGATCGATGATGCCGGTGGTCGTCTCCCACGGTGAGGGCAGGGTGGAAGAAAGGCAGTGTAGCAACCAGTCGTTGCTGGATCTTCATCAAGCCTGCCTTCGATATGTCGATGCCGACGGTCAGGCGAGCGAGCTCTACCCGCTTAACCCCAATGGATCGGCACTTGGATTAAATGGATTCACCAATGATGACGGTCGATTTACAATTTTAATGCCGCATCCCGAGCGCATCTTTCGGAGCGTACAGAATTCCTGGCAGTCACCAGATTGGGGCGAGTATGGGCCCTGGATGAGAATCTTCAGGAATGCGAGAAAATGGATTCAATAGGTGGTTAATAGAGAACTAATTGTTCCGATGATGGTCTAGTAAGCCTGTATGCAGGGTAAAGTATTGTGATCAAAATAAGCAAAGTGTCAGATATTCCAGCGTCGGAAATTACGCCCGAGTCAATCTATCGTAGGCGCCGTCAATTCATGAGGGCGTCGGGTATGATCGGTACCGCTTTGCTGCTCAATCCGTGGCTGACGGCAGGCGCTTCCCTGCGTATCGGTGATTATCAGAAAAACGTAATAACCCTCGACGAAGAGTTGACGCCGGAAGACGATGCCACGCGTTACAATAACTTTTATGAGTTTGGTACCGACAAATCCGATCCGGCCAGATACGCAAAGAATTTTAACACCGACGACTGGAAGATTATCGTGGGTGGTGAATGCGAAAGGCCTGGTGAATATTCGCTGGAAGACTTGATCAAGCCGTTTGCGATTGAAGAAAGAGTTTATCGTCTGCGCTGTGTAGAGGCCTGGTCGATGGTAATTCCATGGCTGGGCGTGCCGTTGGCGTCGATTATCAAGTCGTTGCAACCGACATCGAAGGCAAAATACGTGGCATTCAAAACCCTGCATGATCCTCGGCGTATGCCTGGGCAAAATCGTAGCGTGTTACGCTGGCCTTATCGGGAAGGGCTACGCATAGACGAAGCCACCAATCCACTCACATTACTGGCCGTCGGTATGTATGGCAAAACCATGCCAAATCAAAATGGTGCACCCGTTCGGCTTGTTATACCCTGGAAATATGGATTCAAGAGTATCAAGTCGATCGTCAGCATTGACTTTGTCGATCAACAGCCAGAAACGACCTGGAATATTTCGAGCCCGCGCGAGTATGGGTTTTACTCCAATGTTAACCCGACTGTCGATCACCCGCGCTGGTCGCAAAAAAAGGAACGCCGCATAGGTGATATCTTTAAGCGTGAAACCCTGATGTTCAATGGCTATGAAGAAGAGGTAGCGCACATGTATGATGACATGGATTTGAAAGCGAACTACTAGTCAGGGGTGCCTTAAATATGGATTTGCCGAAGACGCTCAGGTCGCCGTTTGCCAGGCCAGTTCTGTTTATACTGTGCCTGCTTCCGATTTTGAGCCTGGTATGGAAAGTTTTCTATGGAGACCTGGGCGCCAACCCGATTGAAACGATTACTCGGGATATCGGTGACTGGAACCTGAGTTTCCTGTTGATCACGCTTTCCATCTCGCCGCTTCGGCAGTGGTTTGGCTGGTCTGTATTGATGCGTTTTAGACGCATGTTGGGGCTCTATGTATTCTTTTATACTTTTATTCACTTCCTGGTATGGTTTATCGCCGACCATTCGTTTAATTTTTCTGACATGCTGGAAGACATTATTAAACGCCCTTACATCACACTGGGGTTCAGCGGCTTCATCCTGCTCATTCCGTTAGCAATCACTTCCAATCAGGCCATGGTTCGACGACTGGGCAAGAACTGGAAGAAATTGCATCGACTGACTTACCTGATTGCCCTGCTGGGTGTGCTGCACTTTTTGTGGCTGGTCAAGGCCGATTACCTCAAAGCTGGAATCTTTGCTGTGATAGCCGGAATTTTGCTATTGCAGCGAGTCAATTTTAGGAAATGGTTTGAATCCAAAATTTCTGAGCGATCGAGTAAACCCGCCTGAAAGAATCAGCATAACTGTTTTTTGAATTTCTGTAGATGGCTGGCAGCCGGGGTTAGAGGTCGGTTCGAAACCCCGGTCGTTCGTCTGTGGCGGAAAAAATCGAGGACACCCTTCTGATCTATCTATAGAATAAAGCGCGTAGTGGCTTACATTAAAAAAATACTACGAGGAAGGCTGACAGGGCGATATCTATGAAGCATTACCAAATGTATATCAACGGCGGAATCGATGCTGAATCCGCTTGTGATGCGCTAATTTAAACTAAGGTCACAATACATGTCGCCAGCAGCCAAACTGCCTTATTCTTTTTGCAAACGATTTGGAGTCGTCGCTTCGACGACATCATCGAATGGAAAACTTAGTTTAATTACCCGCAAGGAAACGCCAGTCAATGCGATTGCCGAGGCTCAACGCCTGTTGGGGATGGTCGATAGTATTTCGGTTCAAAGCGATCAGGAATTTAATCGATTATTGAGCCAGTACTTTGAAATGAATCGTGAAACATCGTTTAACCAGGCGGAGAAAATTGGTGGCGAACTCAATCTGGACGACGTAGCTCGAGAGCTGGCCGAACCGGAGGACTTGCTAGAAAGTAACGACGACGCACCAATAATTCGCCTGATCAACGCCTTGATTACCGAGGCAATCAAGGAAAATGCCTCGGATATTCACGTAGAACCATTTGAAACCCGGCTTTCGATTCGCTTCAGGGTAGACGGTGAATTACGCGAAGTACTGGAACCCCCGCGCCAGATCGCAAGCCTGCTGTGTTCTCGAATCAAAGTTATGGCCCAACTCGATATTGCTGAAAAACGATTGCCGCAGGATGGACGAATTTCGCTTAAGGTGGCGAACCGGCCTGTCGATATTCGGGTTTCGACCCTGCCTTCGGGACACGGGGAGCGTGTTGTCATGCGTCTTCTCGACAAACAGGCCGGTCGACTGGATTTGTTGCAACTCGGGATGTCCGATACGGACCGACACCGGGTCGATCAAATGATTCAGAAACCGCACGGTATTATCCTGGTAACCGGGCCAACCGGCTCGGGAAAGACGACGACACTCTATGCGATGCTCACGGCTTTGAACGATTCAAAACGTAATATTCTGACGGTTGAAGATCCGATTGAATACGATCTTGATGGTATCGGTCAAACACCCGTCAATACGAAAGTAGATATGACTTTCGCGAAGGGGTTGAGAGCGATACTGCGACAGGATCCCGACGTGGTCATGGTCGGTGAAATACGCGATAGCGAAACGGCACAAATTGCAGTGCAGGCGAGTCTTACGGGTCACCTGGTATTGTCGACCCTTCATACCAATTCGGCAGTAGGTGCGATCACGCGTCTACAGGATATGGGGGTCGAACCATTTCTCCTGTCCTCAACCTTGCTCGGTGTTATTTCGCAACGCCTGGTACGTAGCTTTTGTTCGCACTGTAAAACTGAAGTTACACTAAGCAGGGAAGAACTGGATATTTATGGTATCGGCGAACAGGACACCGTATACAAAACGACGGGGTGTTCGAAATGCCTGCAAACCGGGTATAAGGGCCGATCCGGAATCTATGAAATGATTGAGATCGATGAATCACTTGCGGCTATGATCCACGAAAGTAAAAGCCAGTCGAAAATTGAGCATTATTGCCGTACCCGAAGTGCTGGATTGAGAGAAGATGGCATTCGTAAGATTATTCAGGGGGAGACAACACTGGACGAAGTACTTCGAGTGACGCGGGAAAATTCGACCTCGGAGTAGTGCTATGGGTGCATTTGAATACCAGGCCATCGATGCGGCAGGCAATAATCAAAAAGGCTTGATCGAGGCCGATACCGCGAAACAGGCAAGGCAGCAATTACGCGGTATGAGCCTGATGCCATTGCAGATCGATGAAGTGTCGACCGGGACCCTCAATGGCCAGATAAAGTATCGACGCGACAGAATTAATGTCGCCACGGTAGCCTTGATTACTCGCCAAATTGCCACCCTGATCGGTGCCGGGCAACCGGTGGAATCGGCTTATCATGCGGTGTCGCGCCAGACCCAGAAAAACCAGGCGAAAAAGGTATTGCTCGCGGTAAGAGCAAAAGTTCTGGAAGGGTATCCTTTATCCGAGGCCTTGAGGGAATATCCGCGCATCTTCGATAAAATGTATTGCGCGTCGGTACATGCGGGAGAACAATCGGGATTACTCGATCTAGTGATGGAAAGACTGGCGGACTTCCTTGAGGCGCGTCAGGATTTACAGCGAAAAACCAGTCTTGCGCTTATTTACCCGATTCTTCTCAGTGTTGTCGCTATCTTCCTGGTCGCTGGACTGCTCACCTTTGTAGTTCCCCAAATAGTCCAGGTGTTCGAAGGATTTGACCAGGAATTACCAGTGCTGACTCAATGGATGATCCAGTTATCGGATTTTATCAAGGCCTACGGCTTGCATATGCTCGCTGGAATAATCGCGCTGATGGTGCTCTACCAGCGGTTGTTGAAGCTTGGCTGGTTCAGTCTTTTGCGCGACCGGGTACTATTGAGGCTTCCGTTGGTCAGGTATCTGGTGCGATTATCCAATACCGCACGATTTACGCGTACTATGAGTATCCTCGTATCTAGTGGCGTCACAGCGCTGGATTCGATGCGTATATCGACCGAGGTGATACTCAGCCAGCCGATTAAAAATGCGGTCGTTAAGGCAACTGACAGGGTCAGGGAAGGAGAACATATATCAACCGCGCTCGATCAATCGGGATATTTCAGTCCGTTGGTGCTGCAGTTGATCGAAAATGGCGAAGCGAGCGGAAAGCTGGGAGACATGCTGGAACGTGCTTCCAAAGCCGAGGAAAGCGAGTTTGCCGGTGTCACAGCGTTATTCGTAGGCCTTTTTGAACCCGCTATGATACTGGTCATGGGGGGAGTGGTGATGCTCATTGTACTCGCTATTCTTTTGCCTATTTTCGATATGAATGATTTGCTCCAGTAATAAAACAGGTCCGGGGTGGATATTTATTGCGGTCGCCGTGATCGTCATGGGATTACTTCAACTGGCGGATTTTCAGACCCTGCGATATCAGCAAAACTGGTTGGCGAATGGCGAGTACTGGCGGATCTTTTCAGCGCATTGGGTCCACGTCAACACGCCACACCTGCTGCTTAACGCTTTCGGTCTGGTTTTGTGCATGGGGATTACCTCACCGCCCTGGTCGATCATGCGTTGGGTCATTTATAATTTTCTGCTGACTTTGGGAATCTCTATATCATTTACCCTGCTCAACCCCGAACTACAATGGTATGCTGGGTATTCAGGAGTACTGTATGGGATTTTTATGCTTGCCGCGATCGATCTGTATCGTCGAGATAAACCGATTGCAGTGTTGCTTACCATGGCGATAAGCACCAAAATAGTATTGGAACAGGTTGGTGGTTTTAATGTGACCAGTAGTAAATTTATCGGCACACCGGTAGTGATCGACGCGCATCTTTACGGCGCATTGTTAGCGATATCGATTGTACTCGGTGAGCGACTTTATAGAGTATTTTATAAAGACAACGAATAAATTCAAATGAGCGGCATTGGCGCTGTTGTTGTATATGAGTGGTTTGGAATCTATGAAAATACCAAAAGTACAAAAAGGATTTACACTAATTGAAATAATCGTCGTACTGACCATTATCGCGATCCTGGCTGCCTATATTGCACCCAAGGTAACCGGTCGAGTTGACGATGCCCGTATCAGTAAGGCCAAAAGCGATATACGCGTACTCGAATCTTCGCTTGAGCTTTACAAACTCGATAACTTTGCTTACCCAAGTACCGGGCAGGGTCTGGATGCGCTGGTGAATAAACCCACCGGTGATTTAAAATACTGGCGCAAGGGTGGATATATCAGGAAGCTGAACAAGGATCCCTGGGGCAACGGTTATCAATACCAGTACCCCGGGTCGAACGGTGAATATGACGTTTATTCGCTGGGTTCTGACGCGACAGTAGGTGGATCTGACCAAGCCGCCGATATCGGTAACTGGAACCTTGATTCGTAGATTCCGAAAGCGACCTGCCGAACGAGGATTTACGCTATTTGAAATACTCGTTGTCATCATCATTGTTGGTATAACCGTTGGCGCCATACTGCTTTCAACCAACCTCAGCAGTGATTCAAGAGACCTCAAGGGGCTCGGAAATGACCTCAGCAAATTAATCCGCCTGCTTTACCAGGAAGCTATATTTGAAAACCGGAATTACGCGATTTCTCTGCATCGCCAGGGTTTTAAGGTGCTCGAATTCAATGGCGAAGATTGGGTGGTCGCGGATCAGTCATTTTTTCGAAAAATAAAATTGAGTGAATCACAGAGCTCAGACTTGATAGTCGAGAATTTTGCCGTCAAGCCGGTTGATCAAGATGACTCGACGCCGCATATACTAATCTTGTCGAGTGGTGAAATGTCAGCTTTCGAATGGCGTATCGACGATAGTGAATCCAGGGCGAGTATTACTATCCAGGGTGATTTACTCGGAAATATTGTAATGAGCGGGCCCGTCCCGCAATCCCGATGAGGGGGCAAAATTTCACCAGGGGCACCCTGAGGGGATTTACCCTGTTAGAAGTAATGTTCGCACTACTATTCATCGCTATTACCATGGGCGCGGTTATCGAAAGCGGGGCAAACTCAACCATGCGCTCCAGCTATTTAAAAGAAAAGACTATCGCAAGTTGGGTAGCGCAAAATCAAATTGCACTTTATCGCGCAAAAAAGACCTGGTCGAACTTGTCGAATATAAATGGCGTGGTTGAGATGGCTGGAGTGGAATGGCGCTGGAAAATGAAAATCAGCGAAACAGACGAACCTTTGATGCGTCGGATAGATGTCGACGTATACATCGGGGATAATGACGAAATATCGGCAAGCTCGACGGGGTTTATCGCAAAGCTATGATTCGTCTCTATCGTAAGCAGGGCTTTACGCTGATTGAAATGCTCGTAGCGGTTGCCATTTTTGCGGTGATGGCTGGAATCGCCTATACCAGCCTGAACCAGACGGTAAAAATCGGAAACCAGGTGGGCGAGGCCAGTCGTCGCCTGTCAGAACTGCAATTTGCGCTCACCTATATCAACCGGGACTGGATGCAGGTGTCAAGCCGTAAAATCCGTAATCGCTACGGAGATACCGAAAACCAGATTGTACTAGTTGATAACAGTATCAGTTTCACCCGAAGTGGATGGGGTAATTTATTACAACATAAACGCAGTGAGTTACAACGCGTCCAGTACCAACTGGTCGACAATAAACTGGTCAGGCGCCATTGGCTCTCGCTGGATCAGGGTATCGGCGAGGAACCTTTGACTACGGTGATACTAACCGCTGTCGACTCGTTCGAAATTCAATTTATCGATGCACAGGAGCGGCCGATCAGTAGCTGGCCGGAAGAGGTGACGCAGGGTCTGGGAAAACCAGTTGCTTTGAAAGTGGTAGTTAATCTGGATAATTTCGGTGAAATCAGGCGGATACTGGAGGTCCCCGATGGCTTGCTATAAATCGAAAAGACTGTCGGGTATAGCCCTGCTATCGGCAATATTGGTGGTATTGGTTGCCAGCGCGATCATCGTTTCGATGACCCACCAGGAAGTTTTTTCGATTCGAAAAACATCACGAATTCAATTAATGGATAAAGCCCGGCTCTACGCATTGGGCCTCGAAGACTGGGCGCGATTGTTCCTGTCGAAAGATCGTAAGGATTCAAGTATCGATTATTTGGGTGAAGACTGGGCGATAGGTATACCCGGATTACCGATCGAGGGTGGGTTTTTAAGCGGCTACCTGGAAGACGAGCAGGGTAAATTTAATCTCAATAACTTACTTGACTCGGAGGAATCTATTAACAGATTCAAACGTTTATGCAATAATCTTAATGTAGATACTACCTTTTTGCCAGCTTTGTTAGACTGGCTTGACGAAGATTTTGACGTACGTTATCCCGATGGTGCGGAGGAAAATTACCAATCCTATCGGGTGGCAAATCGAGAAATAGTCGATATTAGCGAACTAATGCTGGTGAAAAATGTGACGCCGGAGATTTATCAGCTCCTGAAACCCCATATTACAGCGCTACCCGGCGTGACCAGTTTGAATGTGAATACGATGTCCGAAACCATATTTTTATCACTCGGTGAAAACCTCAATGGCGAAGCATTTATAAAGGAGCGGGAAAAAGAGGAGTTTTCCGACGTGCAAAATTTAATTGAACGGCTACAGATACCATTGGTAGAGACAGGACTATCGGTTAGTACCGATTACTTTTTAGCCCATGGCCAGGTTACGCTGGGGGAGCAGGACATTTTTCTCAATACCTTGATTCACCGTGATTCCAAAGGTAAAACGACGGTTATCAGTCGAACATTGGGGCAAACCTGATGTCGGTCTTACTGGTCCGCTTTCGTGACGCCTCCCTCGATCACTTTAGCTGGGTAGTCGAGGCTGCCCCGACTGGAGAGAAAACAGCTAACTGGCAGGATGGCTCAGCACAGGAGCTGGGTGCTCTGAGTCAAAATCGGAGTTCTGTCGTATTTATTATTCCCCAGCAAGCTGTGTATTTAACGTATTTCGAAACCCCGTCTAATATTTCACGCCAGGTGCTCGCTTCTATCGAGTATCAAATTGAAGACCAGCTAGCCCAGGATGTTGAGCGGCAACATGTCGCACTCGGCGATCAGTCCTGCAATCCGGTCGCGGTTGCAGTGGTCGATAAATCCATTATGGAACGTGCCCTGGAGTTGCGGCAAGCCCACGGATTAAACGTTTCCAGAATCGTGCCAGAAATATTTCTATGCCCCTGGTCAGATCAGACAGGCGAGGTGAGTGTGATCGAAAGCTATGGCGGTCTTATCCTTAGATATGGCGATTGCAAAGGACTCAAATGCCGTGCGGAAATGCTTGAACCCGTGTTAAACCAGATCGCTCAAGATCAGGAAATAGATCAAATTGTTTATTACCTGCAAAATAGGGATAGATACGAAGCACTACGGGTTACGAAGTATTCGTCGAAATACCAGGCGCTCGACCTGGATCAGGTGAAAATTGATAGAGCGGTATCGATCGATTTACAACAGCGTCAGTTTAAGGTTTCATCGATATGGTTCGGCTTCTTCAAGCTCTGGCGATGGATCATCGCTTTACTGGCTATTTTGCTCGTGGTGACCGGTTACAATAAAGCCCTGGCACTGTATGAAATGGATACCGAGCTGGCACGCATCAAGGCGAATCAGTACCAGTTGATCAAGCGCTATTTGCCGTCAAATATAGACGAGTCTGCGAACTTGAAAAAGGCTCTGATTGCAGTATTAAAGCAATATCAGGCGAGTCAGCAGGATATCAATTTTCTGGGCTTACTCAGTGCATTCACGCAGGCTAAAGTCAAATACCCTACGATTACGGTCAATAGGATTAGCTATCAAAAAGGTCGTTTGAGCATCGACGTTAAGACTGACCGATTGAGTGAAATTGAAGCATTAAATCAGGCAATAGAATCAGCGGGTCAGGTGGTCAAGCTGGAAAATCTAGATATTAAACCGGAGGCTACGTCAGGTCGGTTTGTGTTAATGGGGAATTCAGGATGATGGCGCGATTTTCCAGTTACAGTACGCGAGAGAAATTTGTATTTGGGTTTGCGCTGATCGCCTTGCTTGGCATAGCCGTGGATGCCTTCCTGGTGGACCCTTACACGCAGCGACTGTCAACCTTGCAGGATGATCTGGAGCAGAGTAGAGCTGACCTCAACTGGATGGAAAGCGTCGTTAACCAATTACCCGTCAATAGTATATCGGCCGCAAGTACTGTTTTTAATGGTTCGCTGGCAAATTTGATAGATACCGAAGTACGGGAACTGGAGTTAAAGCCCTATTTAGCTCAAATAACTCCAATCGGCACCGATGAAATAAGGATTCGTTATTCGGCGATCAGTTTTAATCAATTAATCGAATTCATATCGAGGGTGAACGACAAGGGACTCAAGGTTAAGGATCTCAGGATCAGCATCGCCAGCAACCCGGGCGAGGTTGATAGTAGTCTGATACTCATTACTGGAAACTAAACCACATGACCAGGCTATGGAAACCGGGGCTATTTTTCTTGCTATGCCTTTTGGTGGCGTTATTGATCAACATGCCCCTGGGTCAATTGCTCGGTATTGTCAAAATACCAGGTAATATCAGGGTTTTTCAGCCAGAGGGTAGTCTAATATCGGGCCGAATTGACGGAATCGATATAAACCAGCTTTTGATACAGGACCTGGAATATGAAGCCAATTTAAGGTGCCTGCTTTCCCTGGGGCTGTGTTACCAGGTGTCTAATCCTTATGGCTCGCTGCAGGTCAGGTACGACCCGATTGCCGGTAGCACCGAGCTGACTCAAGTTAATCTCGAATACCCTCTACAAGACCTGAACAGGATGATGGGAACAGTATTAGTACAACCGACCGGATTACTGCAGATCAATTTCGACAGCGTAATGATAGTTCAGGATAAATTGAACGATATTAATGGAACCCTGGTGTGGAAAGATGCCGGGCTGGCAGGTGAAGATATCAATCTGGGTAATTACGTGTTATCGGTTGGCAAAATTGAGGGCAGGTATGAACTGGTCATCGATGATATCGATGCCTTACTCGATCTGGCAGGAAGAGCCTCCTTGAAAGCCGATGGAGAATATACACTCGATATTAGCATCCGTACAAAGTCGGGGCTCGAACCCGGAATCAAAAATGCGCTTGATCTCGTGGCGCGAAAACAGGGTATTAATCAATATGTGGTTCGTAGGACTGGAAGCCTCGATCCTGCGCTATTGGGTAACTTAACGTTTAGCAACGAGTAATAGTTCAGGCTTATTTGCCTGTGCCAGGTGCAGTAAATTAATTATTCGTTACTCTTCGCCTACCTCGCCAAACATGCCGGGGCTCGGTCGACGCCGTCGAACTTTTGCTGGATTTCCTGCAACCAGGATGCCACTCGATACGTTTTCTTTGACAACCGAACCTGCAGCGACGACGGCACCGTCGCCGATCCGGACGCCCGGTAAAATAATGCTGCCAGCCCCCACAAAGCCGTGATTACCGACGCGCACATTGCCTGCAATCGTAACGCCAGGGCCAATGGACACAAAGTTGCCCAGGATTCCATGGTGGCCGATGTTAGTTGAACGGTTTATGAAAACATGCTCACCGATTAGCCCCGCTGCCCCGATGACCACACCCGCGTTGATGAACACGCCATTTCCTATGCGCGTAGACGACGCAGCGATTGCCGTAGGATCGATTAGTGCATCTGCCGGTATCAACCCTGCTCCGGTAGCGAGCGAAACCAGTTCGTGGCGGCGTACTGGAGAAAATGCACATGCTACGAACGGTCGCCCCTTATGGCTTTGTTCCAAATCGGACAGATCAATCACAGCACTACGGTCCAAAATGCGTGGCCGCAGATTATCGACTCGTACGGCCGCCGCAATCTGTAGATCGAGTAGCGCACAGGTTTCTTCGTAATCAGGCAGAAGCGGGCTGCGAATACCGAATAAAATAATGTTATGCATTTTCTCCTCAAATCCACCAGTAGCGAAATTCGGCATCGGGTGCTATCAGACTGAAGAAAATTGCCCACAGTAGCAGTGCATACCAAAGCCCCGTCAACAACGTCGCGATCGAGCGGGGTAGGTGGCGTGACAATAAATCAAACATATCCGAGTGCCCATAAAATAATTATGCCGAAGGCATCTAACGATGCTGCTATGTCTGTCTCCTTGGTCCAGATAAAACCGAGTATCACGAACTGAAAAGTGAGAAACCAACCGAGTAATCGACTAACCGACTTTGGCAGCATGTGATGTAGGTAAGCCGCTGTCCTGCTCTTGGACCACTGCTGATATACTACCACGCCGACCCCATGATAAATGCCCCAGGCAAGATAGTTGAACGTCAGTCCGTGCCACATGCTGATCGCGAGCATTGTTGCTAATACCCCGACCCAGGCTCTTCTGCTGCTAGCATAGACACTGGTGAATACGTACTCCCGGCACAGACTCGTCAACGAGATATGCCAACTGCGCCAGAATGCTACGATGTTAGGCTTGAATAGTGGCCAGGAGAAATTTTCGATAACTCTGTGGCCGAGGAGAAGTGCGAACCCGATCGCGATGTCGGAGTAGCCCGAGAACTGGAGATAGATTGTCAATCCGTAGTTCAGGGAATCAAGATACTGGTACCCGACAGTAGACGACTCCATTCCAGACATAGCCCACGGAAAAAATCGTGCGGTGAGCAGATAGTTACTGATCACGATAATTTTGACGTATCCGTAGAGTATTCGTTCGAGCCCTTCCGATAACCAGGCCGACTGAAATGCGATTGGCTTTTCGGCCACGAAAGCTGGGTAACGATGGATCGGGCCAGCAATAATCGTCGCTGGAAAGAAAAGATAGTCGACTACCTGTGAGTGGTTGGGTCGTTGAATCTGGCCGAGATACCGTTCCAGCAATAGATGTACGCATCGCAGGCTGTAGTAGGACAACCCGAGCGGTACGATCCTGTCAATCATCGATGGTGACTCCACGACTGGATCTAACAGCTTGAATGTAACCAGTGTTCCCAGTACCGCCACGCAAGCCCCGGTTATAGACGGAATTTGCCAGCGACCCCGCACCTGCATTGCAATGCTAACCGTCGTTGTCATAGCAACTAGCGCCAAAAGCGAGCTCGCATCAACGTAGGCAAGAAGGACTACGGTCGATATGACGAGCAAATATCGCCGCATTACCAGCGGTAAAAGCCAGTATGCGCAGCAAGTAGCCGTCATCCAGACGAAGAAGTTAATACTGGCTAAGCTACTAATCGTTGTCTACCCTAAGAGTGCGCTCGATTTCAGTGCTAAGCCAACTGCGATAAGCACCACTCCATTTTGGCGAGAGATGATTGGGATCGCGGAACTGCGCGGTTGGGGTCGGCTCTGACTGACGATGCTGGCTAACGCCAGATAGAGCAGAGCCTCGCGCGACCAATTCGCTCGCTAAATCGAATACCAGGGATCGGTAGTGCGCTGTAAATCGATTGTGGGGAGGACTTGCGATCATTATCGGTATTTTCTTATCGGTGAAACGACTCAGAAACAATTCGACGTATTCCCGCCTTCGCACCGAGTACGGATCGATCCTGGCAATGCTCCTGCTAACCGAGCCTGACCAGGCTTTGAGTGGCATAGTTTTTACCCCGCATCTGGTGAGTTCACCCACTTTTGAATCTTGTAATCCGATGATCGAGTAAAGCAACTTTCTCCAGTACTGTCGTGACCGAAGGTATAACTGATATACCAGTGAGCGCGAGAAACTGAGCACCGTATCCTGAATTACGATGAAATCCAGTTTGCCTTGAACCATGGTATCAGTAACCCAGTGGAAATCACTAAGCGTGGCGCCAGGATAATAAATAACGTACATTTCGACGCCCTCTGGCGCCAGGCGCAGCGGGCCAACAGTGGCGCAGCTCCCGCCGGACATTGTCAGCATGACACCTATGGGCCGTTTGCGCTCCGCGCGAGGAGTCTGCAAATACTCGATCAACTCCTGGCGGTAGTAATCATCACTTAAGTACAAACTTTCAACCGGTTGTGGAAGCATCGATGGCATCAACAGCGGCGCCAGCATTGGCAGCACGAGGATCAATGCGATCACCCATGCACGAAGAGGCGTGACACGCCAGGCGCGATTCATGCGCTCCTGTCGCCACTGCTGATTGCGCTTGCAACCACCTCAAGCGCCTGACCGATGTTCCGAATCCGCATGATATCCCGGGCACCAAGACGCAGGTCGAATTCATGCTCGAGGGCTAAGACAAACTCCATGCCGGCAAACGAATCCCAGTTATTGACAGTATCTGGTGAGGACGCTTCGTCCAGATCTGCGGAGTCCGTTGAAAAGACTGCGGCAGCCAGGCCGAGCACTCGAGTTCGCAGCGAGGTGTCACCGCTCACAACGTGAGGCGCGGTACACTCGAGCTTAGAGATAAGTGCCATTCGTTGAACTTTCCCGGACGGCCCACGCGGCAACTGATCCAGTAACACAACGCGATCGGGATGGTGCTCCGGCGATAATTCACGCCGACACAGCGCACGGATATCGTCCGCGTCTACGCCGCCTTCTACGACCGCGCACACGACGATGAGCTCCTCGAAAGCCGCATCCGGAAAACCGATAACTTCAACCTCGACGATGCCTGCCATGTCCACAAGAACTCTGCATATATCCTCAGGATAGACGGTGATTCCACCGCGCTTAATAATGTTCTTCTTGCGGCCGACGATATGAAAGAAGCCGTCCGTATCCTGAAAAAACAAATCACCGGTGGACAGCCAGCCATCGGTGATTTTTGCCTGAGTTGCGTCAGGATCGTCTAGATAGGCACTCATCAAATGCCTTCCAGATATCATTAATTCGCCAATCTTTCCAACCGGTAACGTAGCGCCACTTTCGTCGACGATCTTGACTTGCGAGTCAACAGGTTTACCGACTGTGCCGATACGATAGCTATCGTTGTCTGGGCCGCAATATAGACTGCCCGAGACGGTTTCGGTCATTCCATAAAAGTTTGAAACGCGCACGCCATAAAACTTTTGAAACTCATCCCAGAGCTTTGGATCGAGGTAGCCTGCAGTAGAGATCAAGTTGCGGAAACCATCGTATTGAAATAGTTCTGGCTGGTCACCGAAGTTGTGCCTGATGATCGAGAGCATTGTGGGAACGGCGAGAAAATGAGAAATATCGTTCGCACGCAACGCTTGCTCAAGATTGACCAGGCCGGTGAATGGGCCTGGGTGAACAACTGTCATTCCTGTAAATAAAGATGCGGCGACCCCGTGAACCAGTCCATCCGTATGATGTGTAGGTAGGTAATGGAGTAATCGTGCTTCTTGATCGTAGCCGAACAATCTAGAGAGTGTGGCGACATGGTGACGCAAGGCATCTCTCAACACGACCACTGCCCTGGGATTCGACGTCGAACCGGAAGTAAAGATTATGTAGGCTGGCAATTCCCCCAGTTCCGGCATCGCGACTGAAGCCGTCGTAGAGTAATCGAGCTCGCTAAGATGGGGATAGTCGGAAACGAGGCGTTTCGGTCCTGTAAAGGCTCTCGGAAGCCAAGTGCTCTTAGTAAGGGAAGAGCTGACACGCCAGATATTACACGGAAGACTTGCTGCCGAATTGCCTGCCAGTCTCTGCAGTACTTCGTCGTCGGCAATAAATGCAGACGGGTTCGCCTTGCGAAGTATCAAGCTAAGTTCTCGGAGCCCAGCTCCAGGATCAATGATTGCCAGGGTTAGTCCGCAAGACCAACACGCCGCGAAGCACGTGTAAAAGCTAGCGCCACAGGACGTTGCAATAGCAACTATATCGCCTGGCTGTAGTCCTGCCGCTCTCAGCGCATCGGCAATAGCCCCGGCTTTTGATTGAACGGCTCCGAAAGTGAGGCAAGTCTTGCTCACAAAAGCCATACGCTGGGGATCTGGCGAGCAGATCGGGGGCAGGTCAATCAGCGCCGTATCTCGACGAAGAATATTCAAGTCAGCACAATGGGATGCGGAGTTGGATCAAAAGTGCATTTTTTAACCTGTCTGGATCTATAGGTCATTCGAGTACACTACT
>CAZJEJ010000025.1:0-3269 GCA_964544945.1 uncultured Gammaproteobacteria bacterium
CAGAATCAGCAACACCTTTTTAAGGCCTTTAGCCAGGTAGAATCCGCCGCCAATCGACGTTTTAGCGGTACCGGATTGGGGTTGGTCATCAGCAAAAATCTGGTCACTTTGATGGGGGGAGAAATCTCGATTGAAAGTGAATTGGCCAGGGGGTCAACATTTACCGTACGTCTACCGCTGGCACTGAGCAGCAGGTTTAAACCGACAGTGCCAGGAGCCGAAAATTATTCCCAATCTGCCCTGGTATTTGCCTTTCGAAAACCCTGCTTACAGGAAATTCAGACGCTGTTTGAGCGTGCCGGAGTCGCAACCGAACCGATACTACTCGACCACAATTCCTCGACCGAACAAATTCGGGATCGTATCGGCCAAAACAGGAATTTCATCAATTTCATTGTATTCGACTTACGTCATATCGGCTTAGATTTGACAGAAATTATTGACGATACGTTACCCGACTCCATTCGCGTATTGACGATGCACTATGATCAGACCTTGATTCCTGTTTCCGTAAATCGCGAGTTCGAATTCGTTTCTATCATCAATGCCAGCAGTAATTTGCGAGGTATTTTGGATCCCTCAAGCACCGAACCAGCTCCCGAGCAGCCAGACGACATGTTGCCTCACAAAGAAGGCCCTCAAAAAGAAGTATTGCTCGTGGATGATAACGATATCAACCTCAAGCTCGGCAGTGAATTGATTCGCCTGTGGGGTCATCAGGTAAGCGAGGCCACCAATGCTAACGAAGCAATGACCTTATACCGTTCCCAAACTTTTGACCTGATTATTCTAGATATACAAATGCCAGATATCGATGGCACGGAGCTTTTAAGAATGATGCGTGAGGAAAAACCAGACGACTCCACACCAGTTGTTGCGCTGACCGCCAATATTCTGCCCCAGGAATCGGAACGATTGCTGGGTTTGGGTTTCGACTACTATCTGGGAAAACCGATTGACGAAGCTGAGTTTTATCGCTTGTTACAAGGTCCCGTAGCGTACCAAGTTAGTACCCCTGAAGAGGATTCTGCCGAGCAGCAGGCGTCACAAACGGAATCGGTAGACCTGGAAAAATCCCTTGCTCTGGCTGCAGATAACGAATCCCTGTTGCTACAAATTTTTGGTATCTTGTTACGAGAGGTACCCGAACATCAGCAACAGCTCTCAAAAGCAGCGCAACAGCTCGATTACGACAAAATTTCAGCTATCGTTCATAAAATTCACGGTATAACCTGCTACACAAGCCTGCCTCGATTAAAGCAACAGGTATTGAACCTCCAGAAACAATTGTCCTGTACTCCCCACGCCGCACTCGCGCAAGAGGCGATTCAAGCTATGATCGTTGAACTCGGGCAGGTTGCCCATGAGGCCGAGCAATTCTTACAACGGATGGAAGCAACCATTGATTAACTTTCAAGTACCACCATTGCAACGACATAGTGTTTTTCGTCCGATATGGATACCAGTACATTACCGACCTTCTTTTGCTCGGCAAGAACAGTTGCCCGCCTGAAAAAGCGCAGTAGCGGTTTACCGTTGCTATCATTGCTAATTTCAACACTTTTATACCCGACCACTTCGCCAAATCCTGTTCCCAGGGCCTTCGCAGCTGCCTCTTTGGCGGCAAAACGTGTGGCCAGGTACGAAACAGGTTGGTTACGATTATTAAATTCGTCGATCTCGTGGTCGGTTAACAGGCGCCGCACAACACGGTTCCCAAACCTGGCGTACAGCTTTTCAAACCGCATGGTTTCGACTATATCGACACCGATTCCAACTATCATTTCCTCGGGAGCCTCGGATTAAGTCGGGGCGAATCGTATTGGGACGAAAGATGATCAAGATCAGGGGGATGAACGGTCATGACTCGATCAGAGGCTCTCTGGCTTCGAGCATCAGGCGTTTCATCGCACGAATCGAATTAGCCAGGCCATTGAATACTGCATCGGCAATAATTGCGTGACCAATATTTAACTCGCTCACCAGTAGATTGGCTGCAATGGGCTGGACATTATGATAATGCAATCCATGCCCGGCATTCACCTGTAAACCTTTACCATGAGCGTAAGCGATCATTTCGTTTATCTTTTCCAGCTGTTGTAGCTGCTCTTCTCCACGTGCATCCGCATAATGTCCCGTGTGAATTTCAATGCACGGGGCTCCACATTCGAGTACCGCATCGATTTGCTCGATACTGGCGTCGATAAACGGGGATACGCGCGTACCAACCGCTTCTAATTGCTGGCAGGCTGTCCTGATCGTCTTTATTTGTCCCGCGACATCCAGGCCGCCTTCAGTGGTCAGCTCTTCACGTTTTTCAGGAACCAGGCAAACATCTTCGGCTTTAAGTGCGCAGGCAAATTCAAGCATTTCCGGAGTGATCGCTATTTCCAGATTAAGCTTTGTCTGCACGACCTGTTTCAACAACAATGCGTCACGCTGCTGGATATGACGACGATCTTCACGCAAGTGAAAGGTAATCGAATCGGCGCCCGACTGTTCGGCAATTTGCGCGGCATACACCGGGTCCGGGTATAAGGTACCCCTCGCCTGGCGCAGGGTAGCGATGTGGTCTATGTTGACACCAAGGGTGACAGGTCTGGTCATGTGCGGCTCTTTATTTGTTGGTATATATCACGAGATTTTAGCCTTTTTCCGTGCAAGTTAAAGTCAATAATACTGCGCATCACGATTTTAGCCATTTGCACTACCTGTTTGTTATCGTACTGCCTGCGGTTCCAGGCGATGATTGTCTTTCCACTAATAGCATCTGCTTCGGCTACACTAGTGTCGGTGAAACCCTGTGTCACCAAAAACCGATAGTGTCTATCTGAAATGATCGGCTTGCCGCTGTCGGCCTCAATCGAAGTTTCGGGCATGTATCCAAGTAAAGTCATCACCGAACGTTCGAATTCCCTTAAATGGCCCTCATTAAAGTGTTGGTCAATTTGCCCAAGCAATCTATCATACAATTGAAACAACTCTGGGCTTGCGTCCTGCCAGGGCAAATAAGCGCATAACAATTCATTAATATAAAGTAATGGCAGGTAGTGATGCTCATCTACTCGAATTTCGGACCCATCGATCCCAACCAGCGTTTTAAGCTCGCCACGCCCACTCCAACTAAGTGAAAGTAGACAAAATGGCTGGTAAAGAGATTTAGACCTGCTGTTCCTGCCCGCCCTGGCAAGCACGCTCAATCTCCCAAAATCCTTCGTCAGTAAATCAAGAATTATGCTGGTATTTTTCCAGTCACGCCGATGTAAAAT
>CAZJEJ010000025.1:3369-12358 GCA_964544945.1 uncultured Gammaproteobacteria bacterium
TATCCAAATGCGGCCAGTGATTTTTCATCGTCGGCCCAGTCTTCGCGTATTTTTACCCATAGCTGTAGATAGACCCGATTATCGACCAGGCGCTCTATATCTTCACGTGCCAGGGACCCGATTTTTTTCAACAGACTCCCATTTTTTCCAATTACGATACCTTTTTGCGAACTTCTCTCAACCCAGATCGTCGCAGAAATCCGTGTTAAATCAGCCTCTTCCTTATAATGATCGATATTTACCGTAATCGAATAGGGTAACTCCTGTTTCAGTGCCCGAAACAGTTTTTCACGAATAATTTCAGCGGCAATGAATCGAATCGACTTGTCGGTTATCTGGTCATCCGGAAACTGAGGCGCACCCGGTGGCAATCGACCGACGATCAGGGCTTCCAGCCGGTCCAGATTATCCCGGCGCAAGGCTGACACCGGTATTATTTCACGCCCTGGAGCAAGCTCGGCAATCTGCTTCATCACGGGTAAGCAGGCTTCTTTTGTCACCTGGTCGATTTTATTCAGGACAATCAACACCTGGTCAAATTTTCTAAGCCGTTGCAGGATTTTTTCATCGTTGCGATTAAGTCGCGTGACGTCAAGCAGCACACAGATCAGGTCGGCATCGGCAAACATACTGGCGGCAGCACGATTCATATAACGATGTATCGCTTTATGATTGTCATCGTGCAGGCCAGGTGTATCAACAAAAATACATTGATAGGTATCGGTGGTTTTTATCCCCAAAATTTGATGTCGCGTAGTTTGCGGGCGATGCGCGGTGATACTGAGCTTCGTTCCTATCAATGCATTCATCAGGGTCGATTTACCGGTATTGGGTTTACCAATCAGTGCCACGTATCCGGTTTGAAATTTATCCTTCATAACCCTAGTTTTTGCAAAGCACTATCTGCCGCAGATTGTTCGGCTTTCTTCCGGCTCGACCCTTTACCGCTAGTTTTTAATTTCAACGCGTCTACGCTACAGTTAACGGTGAATGTCTGATCATGGGATTTACCCACGGTTTTCACTACCTGGTATTCCGGCAAGTCGATTTTCTGCCCCTGCAAATACTCCTGCAACTTTGTTTTGGGATCTTTCAAAGCCTCGGTATCTGGTAAGGTCTGTATATATTTATCGTACAGAAACAAAATGGTTTTCTGTGCCTGGGAAAACCCGTTATCCAGATAAATAGCACCGAATATCGCCTCCATGGTATCAGACAGTATCGAAGCCCGACGGAAACCGCCACTTTTCAATTCGCCACTACCAAGATGGATATATTCGCCGAGGTTAATGTCTCTGGCTACCTGTGCAAGCGATTCTTCGTTGACCAGCGAGGCTCGTATTCGGCTTAACTCGCCTTCATTCGCGTCCGGCTCAAGTTTATAAATATGCCTGGAGATTACCAGGTTAAGTACACTGTCACCGAGGAACTCCAGCCTTTCGTTATTTATATAACGCGAAAAACTACGGTGGGTGAGCGCCTGTTCAAGTAATTCTACGCGCTTGAATTGATAATCAATGATTGCCTGAAATTTTTCCTGATTCACCTGTCTATCACAACAGACTCGGTAAACGAGCCGACGATAAATAAGTTACCAATATAGGGCTTTCTAGTTTCGTAGCTGATAGTCACCGTGGTCTTGCCATTTTTACGGGTCATTTTGACGTTTTCGCGCTTAATCGACCAGACTTCATTAATAAATAACCGTTTTGATATTGCATCCCAGATCGCACGTTTGGACTTGGGGTCGATTCTGGCATCTTCCTGGACTGAAGTGAGTACGGACTTGATGTTAAAATTCTCCATGTATATCGGAAACACCCTTAAAATAGAGATAATGATGAGACCTAAAATACCTGCCACAGCAAGCCAACCTAAGCTAGATAAACCTTTCTGTCGGTGCCTGGAGCTTTTCATAGTATTCATCTGATCACCTTATTCTGATATTCGATTCCCGATTCTGGATAAATCCAGGCCGTTTCCCCCACTGCGCCAGTCCCAGTGCATCCATACCATGATAGCCTTTCCAACCAGATTTTTGGTCGGCACAAAACCCCAGTATCGACTATCATTGCTGTGGTCCCGATTATCGCCCATAACGAAATACTGTCCCTCTGGCACAAATAGCTCGCCATCAAAAGAGAACCCTACATCCGGATTAGTCATCACGGTATAGCTGGTCGAATCGATCTTTTCATAATACACGTTACACTCAGCCCCCACTTTATCACAACCGCCGGCCTGGACCATGTTATTGCGGTCTCCAAGACCTTCATATTTACGATCAAATTTTATTTTTACCGGTTTACCGTTGACCGACAACCGCCGATTGTAATAACTAACATGATCGCCTGGCAATCCGATAATACGCTTAATGTAGTCCAGCGATTCATCCTCGGGATAGCGAAATACCGCCACGTCACCACGTTTGGGCTTTTCGCCTCTGGTAATTCGCGTATGGGTAATCGGTAATCGTAGACCATAAGTAAATTTATTCACCAGTATGAAATCTCCAACCAGCAGAGAAGGCATCATGGACCCGGAGGGAATCCGAAAGGGTTCAAACAGCAACGCACGAAGGATGAGAACAGCGAATAATACAGGGAAAAAGGACTTGGAATACTCCAGCAAAATTGGTTCGTGGGGTGATTTACTGAGGGACTCTCGCTTACGCGCTTTGGCGAAAAACAACACGTCGATTAACCAGACCAGTCCAGTAAACGCCGTTGTTACGACCAGTAAAAATTCAAAATCAAAATCGATCATTCACTCATATCCTCAATCAAGAAACCAACCCAATTTACGGGTTAACTACCAACCTTTAATACCGCAAGAAATGCATCCTGTGGAATTTCGACGCTACCGACCTGTTTCATGCGCTTTTTACCCGCTTTTTGCTTTTCCAGCAATTTCCGTTTTCGTGTTATATCACCACCATAGCATTTTGCGGTTACATTCTTACGCAGCGCCTTAACATTAGAACGCGCAATAATACTGGATCCAATCGCCGCCTGTATGGCGACATCGAACAATTGCCTTGGAATTAGCTCTTTCATCTTAGAGACAAGCTCACGACCCCGATAATCTGCATTACTGCGGTGTAATATCAGGGACAGGGCATCTACTTTCTCGCCATTGATCAACACGTCCAGTTTTACCAGTTTCTCGGCGTCGAATCGTAATAATTCGTAATCGAACGATGCATACCCCCTGCTTACCGATTTCAAGCGATCGAAAAAGTCGAGTACCACCTCGCTAAGCGGTAATTCGAACACCAGTGAAACCTGGCTTCCCAGATACTGCATATCTTTTTGCACGCCCCGCTTTTCAATACATAACGAGATCACCGCTCCAATATATTTTTCTGGTAGCAGGATATTAGCCTGTATTACGGGTTCCCTAATTTCACTGATTTTATTTATCGCGGGCAAATCGGCCGGATTATGTATCTCTATCACCTCGCCCGCCGTGGTGACTACCTGATAAATAACGGTCGGTGCTGTCGTAATCAGATCAAGATCGTACTCGCGCTCTAGACGTTCCTGTACAATTTCCATATGCAACAAGCCCAGGAACCCGCAGCGAAATCCGAAGCCTAGCGCCTGTGATGTCTCGGGCTCGAAATGTAGCGCAGCGTCATTTAATTTCAGCTTCTTAAGCGCCTCTCGGCAGTTCTCATAATCGTCAGAACTGATCGGGAACAACCCGGCAAAAACACGCGGTTGAACTTCCTCGAAACCCTCAAGCGGTTGATCCGCTGGGTTCTGACTAAGCGTTATCGTATCACCCACCTTGGCCGATTCAATATCCTTAATACCAGAAATAACAAATCCAACATCGCCTGCCTTCAGTTGTTCTGTTACTTTTCGCTTGGGGGTAAATATACCGACCTTTTCAACCAGGAATTCGCGCCCGTTCGACATCATTTGTATTTTCTGTTTTGGACGAATGCAACCCTCCATCACCCTGACCAGTGTGATCACGCCAACATAATTGTCGAACCAGGAATCAATGATCAGCGCCTGGGTCTTGTTAGCCGATGAGCCCCCTGGTGGTGGAATCAGTTCAATCAATTGATGGAGCAAGTCTTCGACACCCACACCAGATTTAGCACTCACCTCTATAGCTTCAGAAGCATCCAGGCCGATGATTTCTTCAATTTCCAGCTTGACCCTGTCTGGGTCGGAGGCAGGTAAATCTATCTTGTTAAGTACTGGAATCACTTCCAGGTTCAGGTCGATCGCAGTATAGCAATTTGCAACACTCTGCGCCTCCACTCCCTGTGAAGCATCGACGATTAAAAGCGCACCTTCGCAGGCCGCAAGTGATCGCGACACTTCATAGGAAAAATCGACATGTCCAGGAGTATCGATAAAATTTAGCGTATAACACTCACCGTCCCTGGCCTGGAATTCAAGCGAAACACTTTGCGCTTTGATGGTAATCCCACGCTCTCGCTCCAGATCCATCGAATCCAGTACCTGAGTTTCCATTTCTCGTTCACTGAGACCACCGCATAGCTGGATGAATCGATCGGCTAGCGTCGATTTCCCATGGTCGATATGGGCAATGATTGAAAAATTTCGTATATTCTTCATCTGCATCGATGAGTCTATCCCCAGGGGGTGAATGTACCTCGATAAAAACCCGCGAAGTTTACGGGAATCTACCGTAAATCAACAGTAAAATGGATCAAAAGAAAGCTATCTGGCGGCTATCGGCGAATGAAGCCTTGAATAATTCATCCGGGCGGGCCGATGCAGGGTGTAAAATCGAGCAGATTTTCCCTACTTTACCTGATTAACGTAAGGCGAACACGAACCGACTTCATTGCGAAGCCAGGGGTACAGATTCAATTTAACGCGGCAAGCAAGGCTTTTTCATCAAAGAAGTAATGGCAGATTTCCTGTTCTCCTAAACACAGAACAGGAATCTGCGCATCGTACTGGCGTATCAGTTCGATACTGCGATCGATATCTATTTCGCGCCAGCTAATGGGTTGGTTTTTTCGGTCGAACGCCACCAGCGCTTTGCGCATCGCATCGCACAGGTGGCATTCTTCACGGTAATAAAAACTAAGCTGCAACCAGCTCTCCGTAACCGATATCTGTTATCCGGGTTCAGGAATCTTCTGGACGGATGGCTAAAAATACTGGCCCCGATTGCCTTTGCACCAGTAATGCTACCGATTTCCCCGATTTCAAATCTTCCGTAATTTGCTTGAAATCTTCTACCGATGTCACCGCCTGATTATCGATCATGGATATAATATCGCCCCTGATAATGCCAGCCTCGCGAGCAGAGCTATCTGATTCCACATCGGTAACTTCGACCCCCGATTCTACCTTGAGTTTTTTCCGTGTTGATTTCGTCAAATCCTTTACACTCATTCCGAGTGCGGTATTTTCCCTGGGTTCGCTCTCTGCATTCGGCGTATAGGCAGCCTGGGTCAGCGAGGTTGGCAACTCGGCAATTTTGACCTTGATCTGTTGACGCGACTGGTCACGAATAATGGTCACTTTTGCGTCCTTGCCCACTGCGGATCGACCAACTAGTGGCGGCAATCCGCTTGAACGAATTACTTTTTTACCATTATACTCAACGATTACGTCACCCACCTGCAGACCGGCCTCAGAGGCTGGACTATTCTCAAGCACCTTGGCTACCAGCGCTCCCTGAGGGCTATCCATACCGAACGATTCGGCGAGTTCGCGTGTCACTTCCTGGATCAGAACACCAAGCCATCCGCGTGATACACGGCCATTTTGTTTGATCTGACTAGCCACGTCGATCGCCAGTTCAATCGGTATTGCAAAAGAAAGCCCCATGAATCCGCCGGTGCGGCTGTAAATTTGGGAGTTGATGCCAACGACTTCGCCATCAAGATTAAACAACGGGCCACCAGAGTTACCCGGGTTAATCGCTACATCTGTCTGAATGAAGGGCACGTAATTGTCTCTTGGCAAGCTACGACCAATGGCGCTAACGATACCCGCCGTCACCGAATGATCAAATCCAAATGGTGAACCGATGGCAAGCACCCACTCTCCTACCTTTAATTCATCGGAATTGCCGAATTTTAATACTGGCAAGTTCTCTGCCTCTACCTTTAGCACTGCGATATCCGATGCCTTGTCAGTGCCGATTATCTTTGCTACATATTCTTCCCTGTTATTCAGGCGAACAATGACCTCATCGGCACCTTCAACCACGTGATTATTTGTCAGGATGTACCCGTCTTCGGAAATAATAAAACCTGATCCTAGCGACTGGGTATCGCGGCGCTGTTCGCTAAATTCATCGTTTTTGAAAAACTTATCAAACAGCTCTCCGAGTTCAGATCCATCAGGAAAATTCGGCATAGGATGGTTGCTTCTAGATTTACTCTTTTGAGCTTTGGTTTTGGTACTGATGTTAACTACCGAGTTTTTTGCATCTTCTACTATTTCAGTAAAATCCGGTAGCGCAGCCTGTACGGCAAACGGTGCGCTCAAAATAAAAATTATAAATAATCGAGTAATATAATTTGTTTTTAATTTCATAATTGCAGTGTTCTCCAGTGCATATATTAACAATCTATAAGACACTAATTTGGTCTTTCGGTTCAGCAATAACTTGCAGAATAGTCGGATTAAACTGGCCTGAAATCACCTGATCACCGGGTTTGAGATTCTTCTCGCTGGGAATTATAAGTGACTTGCTTCGATGCCCCAGCATACGACCAATTGCACCAGTGCCACAGCCATTATTGAGCGTACAGTGACCACACACGCTTTGCCGTTGAATATTGATCACCCCTTGACTGCCCTCAGGCCCGGTGACCGTGGCTGTTTCTCTAATCATGCAAATATTATAAAGGAAGCCCTGAATAATTTCTCATTGAGAATTATTTCAAGAATACAGCGTTTGCGGATGCGGGGATAAAGCGAATCAGGCGTAAATCTCAGGGTTTTTGGTAGACAACCGATTCGGCGACCTGGCGGACAGTCAGGGCAGGAACTTCACCAATTGCAGTCACCGAGTAGTTGTTCAAAACGCGAATAAAGGCATTGACTGCACCCATTGAGGTTTCACCCAGGAGGGTTTGTGGTGACGATTCTTTTTCGATAAAAACTGATAATGAAGCAAGTCCATCGGTATAGACCATTTGCTGAATAAAGCGTCCAGTTTTAGGATTCTTTCTTTTTAATGCCGATTTCTGCCAAAACCCATCCGGTACGCTGGATAACTGCCATTGGGCGTCGGCCTCGATGTTTACGGCTGCCTCCCCACTATGAAAACGAACCAGGGTATAACTATCGTCAAGCTCTGGCATGGTGATCAATTGTAAATGATCTTCTCCAGACAATAAATCCAGGCTGGTAAACATGACCTGTTCCACTACCCGATTTTCGTCATTGATCAAGCTCGATTTCATCAATAGCTCATTTTCAGCATTTATCCATAATTTAATACCGTAGCGTAGTCGATCTTTTGGCACGATATCGACGACTACCGTCTCGTAACCGGCGATTCGATCACGACCGATAATTTTCATATCGTAATATTTTTCGATCCGCACAACATCATCGGGGATAAATAAGGGCGAAAAGTTATTTTGACTTGACGTATCCACTATAACTTTTCGGCTCAATGGCCAGATACAGGTCAGGTTTTTATTATCGCGAATTATCTCTCGCGCTTCTCCGTTAAGCGAATACAGCCTTTCTTTTTCATCCGTACCATCTTTAATATGGGTAATCGACATACTCTCGAGTTGATTATCGTGCAGATACACGAAAGTTCCCTGATAACTCTTGTTGCGCATCGCATCGGCCATCCTCTGGACCCACTCCATTGCAGGCCCAGCGTAAGCCTGACCAGTACCCGTCAGTACCAACGCGAGCAAGAATAGCTTGATGGCTAATTTCATATCGAAATTATTGCTCAGAATCAAATCCCACCACCCTGACCTGGGGAATGAGTCCCTGTATAGAGTTGGAATATTCCGTATGATTCACCAGGTAAGCATTCAATTTTTTCTGCAATGCCGGTGAGTCATTGGTTACCTTCCAGTGCGTACCATCGCTTATTTTAGACGAAACCGTGACAGCTCCGAGCTGTACTGGCTGATTGACCAGTTGCTGAATCCTTTGTTGATCGATATTTGCCAGCTGATCCGTTACCTGTCCCGACTGAACGCCATCATTGACAGATTGCCAAAGCGTGATGGACATTAGTGCGACCGAAGCCGCGACCGCCAGGCCCGCTACGGGTTTAAAAAATGGCCATGCCCAGATTGATGGCCTGTCTTCAGCACCTGAGATCTTTCGTGTCGAAGCGGGAAGGGATTGAATCTGCTCGATTTGAGACATTACGCTGGCACTGAATTCGGTATTGATATGCTCGGGTAACTCATGGCGTATCACGTCACCGATCATTTGATAGCGGCGCATGCCATATTGCAGATTGACATCACCCAGGACTGCATCCAACGCAGCGTTACTCCGCTCGTCACCAGAAAACTCATCCATTACGATGGAAATTTTATTCTGCTCACTCATAACATCACTCCTGATCACTTCCTGAAATCATTACTTAGTCACTCTAACAGGGGTCTAAGTTCCCTATCGATTGCATCTCTGGCACGAAAAATTCGTGATCGCACGGTTCCTATCGGACAATCCATTACTTCCGCAATTTCCTCATAGCTCAATCCTTCTAACTCTCGCAGTGTAATTGCCGATTTCAGATCGTCTGGCAATGCCTCAATGACACGAAATATCGTTGATTTAATCTCTTCAGTGAGCAACAGGTTTTCTGGATTTGAATACTCCTTTAACCCTGACTCACCCTCGTAATGCTCGGCATCATCCACGTCAACCGTGTAGGTCGGCGACTTCCGTGCCCTGGAGGCGAGATGGTTCTTCGCTGTATTCGCGGCTATGCGATAAAGCCACGTGTAAAATTGGCTATCACCCCTAAAGCTTCCTATCGCGCGGTAGGCCTT
>CAZJEJ010000025.1:12458-21916 GCA_964544945.1 uncultured Gammaproteobacteria bacterium
TAATTATTACACTGCGACTGGCGTCGAAGATGGATAGATTCATCACTCGCTACCCCAAGCCACTCAAGTTCTCAGTGCCGAGAATAAAGAGGGATTATATATTAAAATGTTCAGCCTGAAAGTTACCTTTCATAAGCCATTGGCTTTCGAAGGTCCTATTTATTTAGCAAATCCATAAATATTACTGTAATTATCTTTGAGTTTGCCCGGTATTCGCTATAACCTCTATTATCAGGCCATAATTATTGAACTATGAGCAAGCAATTCAAATTTGACGTCATAATAGTCGGTTCCGGCGCAGCCGGGCTTACAGTCGCACTTAACTTACCGAAAACCACTTCGATTGCCATTCTGGCCAAAACCAGCTTCGAACAGTACGCCAGCTATTTTGCCCAGGGCGGAATTTCAGCCGTGCTCGAACCTGACGACAGTGTCGAACGCCACGTGCAGGATACGCTGATAGCCGGTGCCGGGCTTTGCGATTCTGATGTAGTTAATTTTACTGCCACCAGGGGTAGCGAATGTATCCAGTGGCTGTCTGATCTCGGTATGCCATTTACCAGAGATCGGCAAGAGGTCAGTAAAAGCGGATATCACCTGACGCGCGAAGGCGGCCATAGTAAACGCCGCGTGGTACATGCCGCAGATGCCACCGGCAGGGCCTTGCAACAAACCCTGCAGGCGCACCTGCTAGAATACAGTAATATTCAAATATTTAAACATCATCTCGCAATCGACCTTATCTGTGATAACAATCGCTGCCAGGGCCTTTACGCGCTCAACCTCAACGATCATCACGTCGATGTGTTTGCCGCAGGAAAAGTCGTCCTTGCTACTGGTGGTGCGAGCAAGGTTTACCTGTATACCAGCAATCCTGACGGCTCTACCGGAGACGGCATCGCGATGGCCTGGCGCGCCGGGTGCCGTGTCGCCAACCTGGAGTTTATCCAGTTTCATCCGACCTGCCTTTACCATCCAGACGCGAAGTCCTTCCTGGTCACAGAGGCTATCAGAGGCGAAGGCGGTAAACTCCTGTTACCTGATGGTGAGAGATTCATGCAGCGATTTGATGAACGCGCCGAACTGGCGCCCCGGGACATCGTTGCCAGGGCCATCGATCATGAAATGAAGCGTCTCGGCAGCGACTGTGTCTATCTCGACATTAGCCATAAGAGTCGAGCCTTCATTAAATCCCATTTCCCTACCATTTACCGGCGTTGCCTGGAATACGATATAGATATCACCAGCGAGCCAATACCGGTGGTCCCCGCTGCGCACTATACCTGTGGAGGGATCATGATAGATACCAATGGGCTAACCGACCTCGGCAATCTTTATGCGGTGGGTGAAGTCAGTTATTCTGGATTGCATGGGGCTAATCGTATGGCCAGTAATTCTTTGCTCGAATGTCTCGTATTTGCGCGTTCGACCGCGCTGCATATTACTGGAACACCGGTAGATGATATCGACCCGCAACCGCTGAAGCGCTGGGACGAGTCACAGGTAACCGACTCCGATGAAGATATTGTGGTCGCACATAACTGGGACGAATTACGCCGTTTTATGTGGGATTATGTTGGCATTGTGCGCACCAATAAGCGGCTTGAGCGGGCGCTTAACCGGGTGAATTTATTGAAACGGGAAATAAATGAATACTACGGCAACTACAAAGTATCTGCCGACCTGCTCGAGTTAAGAAACCTGGTTATGGTGGCCGAATTGATCATCCTCTCCGCGATGCAGCGAAAAGAGAGCCGCGGATTGCATTTCACGCTGGACTACCCCAATACTAACGATAAACTTGCATTACCGACTATTTTGGCGCCCCAAATCAATGACTCAGAGCAGCCACAATCGATATCGCTCGTTACTCCCTGATTAAATGCAATATACGGGTTTGGCCGTTCACTCGAGCTAAGAAAATAACTCCATGATCGAACAATATCAGCTCAATATTCGTACTCCTGGGCGTGCAACGATCGACCTCACCACAGAGATAGAGCATCTGGTTAGAAAATCGGGTATTAACACAGGGCTTTGCCACCTGTTCGTACACCATACCAGCGCATCGCTGATTATCACCGAAAACGCGGACAGTAACGTTCGCAGAGATCTGGAAACCTACTTATCTCAACTGGTACCCGATGGCGATCCAAACTACCTGCACGATCAGGAGGGGCCTGACGACATGGCGGCACATATTCGGTGCGTGCTAACCCAGTGCGAAATAAGTATTCCGGTAAGTCACGGAGCCCTGGCACTGGGTACCTGGCAGGGAATATATTTGTGGGAGCATAGAACCCACCCCCATCGACGCAAACTGACCGTCACCTGTACCGGTAAGAATGCATATTAGCCCGGCGACAATATATATTGTCGCCGGGTTAATCGCGTATCAGAAATTCCGATTTGCCATTCCGTTTGAAAAACGGAGAATAGATTCATACACGCATACAAATAACGAGGTTATCTTATGAAAATTATCCTGTTGGGCCCTCCTGGAGCGGGAAAAGGCACCATAGCGAAGGTATTAAATCAACTGGATGGTTCGGTACAAATATCTACTGGCGATATTCTGCGTGCTGCGGTCGCCGAAGGAACTGAACTTGGTAAACAGGCCGAAGCGACCATGAAGGCCGGCGATTTGGTAACCGACGAATTAATCATGGGTATTATGGAGGAGCGATTAAAACAGGATGATTGCAAGGCTGGATTCCTGCTCGACGGTTTCCCGCGCACTATTCCACAGGCAGAGGCTCTCAAAATTTTACTCGAAAAAATGGATGAGAAGCTCGACTGTGCGCTCGAACTGGTCATTGCCCGGGACGTTATCATCGACAGGTTGACAACTCGTCGCACCTGTACCCAGTGCGGTGAAATTTTTAACGTAAAATCAAAGCCTCCAAAGGTAGATGGAATTTGCGATGCTTGTGATGGCAATATCATCCAACGCGACGACGAAACCGAAGAAGCGATCAATAACCGACTGGCAGTCTATTTAAAGCAAACAGCCCCGTTGGTTCATTTCTATCGCGCCGAAGGTTTGCTGGTGAGCGTCCAGGGATCGAACAGTGAACAGGTGCTCGAAGCGCTGAAAACCAGAATAAATTAAAGGCCTTTAAGGTCAATGAGAGGGCACCATTTTGCAGCAGGGTATCTCGAAAAATCGGCCTCGTTACCGGGAATTGACCTCGATTCGTTCGATATTAGCTACGTATATTGTACTTCCTTCCAAAGTGGTAAAACTGCTAGATTTGATATCCTGCCGCCGGGCTTGATAGACGACGCGAGAACCGGTTTCACTATTAATAACATTGACCGTGAGAATGGTATTGTTATCTGAAACTTGAAGGTAGATCGCTGCGATCGCGGCTAGCACCATAACCCCCATGAACAGGTATGCGCTACGTCTCAATATTTCACGCTTGCGCAGGTCTTTCTTACTCGCGATCACCAATGTTGGTTGGCTCCGCCCCCTGCGTTTGGCGGATGCATACCAGAGACAGCCTGTAATAACTGCCAGGGTGAAGAGGATTTTGGTTACCATGGGTAATAATTTAGAATCATGATCGGTCAAATACAACCAGGTGGTCTACATTCAGGCGAATGCCTATGCGTTCGTTTATCCTGTGATTATGGTGGCTCGGAGCCAGACACATTACCTCAATACCGCTATCCATGCGTAAAAAATAAAGAAAATCGGCGCCGCGAAACGCCTTGTCGATAACAATTGCACTATCTTTTGAAGCATCGTCATGAATGACGTCGTCAGGACGGATCAATACATCAACCATCGACCCCAATTCACTTCCAACGGGTATATTTCCATTTATAAGACCTAACTCGGTTCTAACGGAATTCTGATTTTCAACGCGGGCGGGAATGATAACACCCTGCCCTATAAAGTCAGCGACAAATCGATCGACCGGCCGGTGATAAAGATTATAGCCGCTGTCATGTTGTAATATTCTACCTTCGTTCATCACGCTAATTTCGTCAGCGATCGCAAACGCTTCGTACTGGTCATGGGTGACCAGTATCGCGGTCGCATTTTCCTGCTTCAAGATATTCCTGACTTCTCGCGCCAATTGCTCGCGTAATTCCCCATCCATACTGGAAAAAGGTTCGTCGAGTAATAGTAACCCTGGTCGGGGAGCCATTGCCCTCGCCAGTGCCACCCGTTGTTGTTGCCCGCCCGATAACTGGTGGGGATAAGCCTGCCCGTAGGCCGGCATTCCAATCATAGCCAGCAATTCATGCACGCGTTCCACTTGATTCTTTTTTTTCCAGGACTTGAGGCCGAATCCGATATTCTCGGTTACCGATAAATTCGGGAATAACGCGAAGTCCTGGAACACCATACCGATATTGCGATTTTCCGGCGCCAGACAATAGTAATTCGAACTGACCACGACCTGATCGATCAGAATGCGTCCACCCAGGGCTGGTTCAAATCCCGCGATAGCGCGCAACACAGTCGTCTTACCGCAGCCACTGGGTCCGAGCATACAACCTATCTTGCCCGGCTCCAGCGTAAACGATACCTGTCTGAGTACCTGGTACTCATCGTAGCTGACATCCAGGCCTTCGACCGTGAGTTGAGAAGTCATGAACCCACCCTTGAACGCGAAATACTTTTACTCAGTAGAATAACAGGTAGCAGGCCGACCACAACAATCATTAAGGCTGCGCTCGAAGAATCTGCTAATCGTTCGTCGGACGCCAGTTCATATGCGCGTACCGCCAGGGTATTAAAATTGAATGGCCTGAGTATGAGCGTCGCCGGTAACTCCTTCATGACATCCACAAATACGATCAGTATGGCAGTCAGCACCGACCCTTTCATCAATGGCAAGTGAACCTTAAACAATACCTCCATCGGTCGGTAACCCAGCGACCTGGCTGCTTCATCCATCGAGGGTCTGATCTTGCTCAGTCCCGATTCGACCGACTGTATCGAAACCGCCAGGAAACGAACTAGATAGGCGAATACAACCGCAAACAAGGTACCGCTAAGTAATAAACCCGTCGAAATATTAAACCATTCGAGCATCAGCAGGTCGAGCCAGTTGTCAAGCCAGCCAAACGGGATAATAATTCCAACGGCAATTACCGTGCCGGGAATGGCATAACCTGTGGCAACCAGGCGTACCGAGGCAATAACCGCCGGGCTAGCCAGGAGCCTTTTCGAATAGGCCAGAACTAACGCGATAAAAACTGCCAATAACGCTGTAATCAATCCAAGAAAAATCGTGTTGAGGGTTATTTTAAGAAAAGACATATCGACCATATCGACATAGGTATCGCTCGCCCACAGGCTCAACTGGATGGCCGGAAATATAAATCCAAAAAGGAGTGGTAAGGAACAGGCCACCAAAGCGATAACACCTCTTAAACCAGATAGTCGGTACTGCGGCAACCGGCTGTATCGGTTAGTCGTATGGTGATACTTTGCCTGTTTGCGAGACCAGCGTTCGACCACGACCAGGCTAAATACGAATACTAGCAATATGCTCGCCAATTTCGCCGCGGCGGCGCTATCGCCCAATCCAAACCAGGTTCTGAATATACCAGTGGTAAAAACCCCAACGCCAAAATAAGATACCGTTCCGTAGTCAGCCAGGGTTTCCATTAGTGCGAGCGACATTCCCGCCACGATTGCCGGGCGGGCGAGCGGTAACGCGACACGGTAAAAACTCGACCAGACGCTACATCCAAGCGTGCGACTTACTTCTATCACACAAACCGACTGTTCGAGAAAGGCGGCACGAGCGAGAAGATAAACGTACGGATAAAGTACCAGAGACAACATGGCAATGGCGCCACCGAGAGAACGTATCTCGGGGAAATAATAGTCCCCGAATCCCCAGCCACCCCAGTCACGAATCTGGGTCTGGATCGGCCCCGCATAGTCAAACATGCCCGTATAGGTATAGGCAATGATATAGGCCGGCATCGCCAACGGTAATAACAATGCCCAGGAAAGAAATGATTTGCCCGGAAACTGGCAAAGACTCGTAAGCCACGCGCAGATGACACCCATGGAGAGTGTACCGAATGCGACACCTACCATTAACAGCGCAGAATTAACCACATAGTCGGAAAGGACCGTATCGACCAGGTGCTGCCACACGTCACTCGATGGGTAAAGCAAAAAACTGAGAATGGTCAATATTGGAATGCCGAATAGCAGCGCGGTTAACACGATACCGCACTGCCACCAGTTAAACCGTCGCAATAGCTGGTTTACTCTGTCGATTATAGGTTCGATAATAATTATCCGTCGCTAATAACTGACTTACTGGCTAGCCTGTCCAGCTACTTCCAGCCTGCTCTATCCATAATTTTTACTGCTTCCCGATTCAGTTCGCCCAACTTCGACAGATTCACGACATCCGCCTTGAAGTTTCCCCAACCGCTGAGTAATGCGCTAACACTGACATCATCAACCACTGGATACTCGTAGTTAGCGCTGGCGTACCATTCTTGAGCCACTGGACTCAGGAGGTATTCGAGTAGCCGTATGGCATTTTCCCGATTTTTGGAATATTTACTGATACCGGCACCGCTGACATTGACGTGTGCGCCACGATCATCCTGGTTGGGCCAGAATATTGCCATTTTTTTTGCCGCTTCGACCTGCCCCAGATCTTTTTTATTTTCGAGCATCTTCCCGAAATAATAGGTGTTCGCGATCGCTATATCGCATTGCCCTGCCGCTGCCGCCTTGATTTGGTCGCGGTCTCCACCAGCCGGTTTGCGGGCCAGGTTTGATACCAGTCCCTCGGCCCATTGTTGAGTCGCCTCCTGGCCAATACTGGCAATCATCGATGCAACCAGTGACTGGTTATAAATATTGCCAGAACTTCGGATACAGATTCGATTTTTCCAGCGCGCATCGGCCAGGTCTTCATAAGTCGACAACTGACCCGGTTGTACTCGATCGAGTGCGTAAAATATCACGCGGGCGCGCTGTGATAATCCAACCCAGTAACCATTCGGATCACGCAAGTGTTCTGGTACCGAATCCAGTATCGTTGAATTCTCGACGGGCTGGAATAAATCTGCTTGCACGGCACGGTATAATCGACCGGCGTCGGTCGTAATCAACAGGTCGGCTGGCGTATTACGCCCCTCGTTTACCATGCGTGTGAGCAAAGTATCGGCTTTTGCCGTAATTAAATTGGTTTTAATACCGGTTTCAGCGCTAAACTTATCGAGCAGCGGTTTGATCAGGTTTTCCTTGCGCGCCGAATATATATTGACTTCGGCGGCCAAAGAATTAACCGGTATGTAAACCGATAATAGTGCTATTACCCAGTAAAATTTTTTATTGACCATAAATTTATTGAACACAATAATTAAGACTCCTGATCTTGTAACAAAGAGAGGCACAACGCCCCACCTCAACGAGCGGATTTTAATGCGATATAATAAGAATGTAAATAATAATCTTTCTCATTTGTATTTATATTGGACGCCTTGATGAAGCCGGATTTATCAAACCATTACCTGTTACAGGAAGACCTGTACCATTGGGAGCAGCTCAAGTCACAATTACTGTCAGAGGATAGTCATTTCAGCGATGATTTCCTGACAAAAATCAAACAGCTGGCGATTTCCAGTTCTTACGCCTTGTCTCAGCTTTGTCGCGACCCTTCGTTGCTGACAACTCTTCAGTCACTAACCCAATTCGCTCTCGATGAAAAAAAATATATAGCATCCCTGAACAAGATCGAAAATCTCGATCAAATTAAGGCTAAGCTGCGTCAATTTCGTCATCAAAAGCTCATCGAAATCATCTATCTTGATGTAGTCGAAAAAACTCCGCTCCACCACATCCTCTCCCATTTGAGCGCCCTCGCCGACCTGCTAATCAAGAGCGCCTTAAACGCCAGCGAAAAGCATCTTGCCGCCAAACACGGTCAGCCGTTGGACCCAAGCGGTAATCCCATACAGCTCAACGTCATAGCGATGGGAAAGCTGGGAGGGGGTGAACTCAACTTTTCATCGGATATCGACCTGATTTGCTGTTATGCCAGTGATGGGGAATTAAGCGGCTTTGGCCAGTTATCGCACCAGGATTATTTTGCCCGTGTGGTACGTCTGTTTACCCAATTATTAAACGACAAGACCGAGCAAGGCTTTGTTTACCGGGTTGATTTACGATTACGCCCCTGGGGAGACTCGGGACCAATTGTGCTGAGCCATGCAGCGCTCGAACATTACTATCAGTTACACGGACGTGAGTGGGAACAGTACGCCATGGTCAAGGCCCGTGTTCTAACCGGAAGCGAAAGCGATAAGCAATATCTTTCAGCCATGCTGAAGCCGTTCGTATACCGCAAATACCACGATTATCGGGTATTTGAAGGGCTCGCGACCTTAAAAGATAAAATCGACCAACAAAGCAGGTCGAAAAGTATGCAGGACAACATCAAGATTGGTCCAGGTGGCATCCGGGAAATTGAATTTTTCGTACAGGCGTTCCAGATCCTCAAGGGAGGTCGAAATAAGCAATTACAAACAAACCATATCTTTCAATGCTTTGATGTATTGGAGAAACAGGAAATTGTCGCGAGCGAAACGATAGGAGACTTGCGTGAGGCTTATATTTTTTTACGCCAGTTGGAAAATAAAATCCAGATGTTAGCCGACCAGCAAACCCATTCCTGTCCGAAGAATAAAATCTCTCAGGGTCGAATCGCGCAATCGATGGGATTTCCGGATTGGGCAACAGTTTATGCACAACAGCGCTCCCATCGTGACGTTGTCAGCAATCACTTCAATGATTTATTCAAACGTGATGTTGAAGACAACGATCAGACAATATTCACCGATGCTATAGCAGATGAGAAAATCGAGTCGCGGCAAATTGAATTCATGCGATCAATAAACCTTCACGACATCGAGAAAATCAATTGCACGCTGACAGAATTTTTTAAAGCAAAAGCCTGGAGCTTTATGTCCACCCGCGCCAAACAGCGATTTAGCGCCTTGATGCCCGGGCTGTTGAAGGCTGTCGGCCAAAGTGATAAACAGCTTGTTTTATTCGAACGCCTGATTCGGTTGTTTTCGTCGATTGCAGGCCGTAGCGTCTATTTCGAGTTATTGCATCAAAACAGCAGGTTGCTGAAAAAACTGGTGAATCTGTTTGACAAGAGCGAATGGATCGCGCAGGAAGTCACGCGTTACCCGATGTCGCTCGAGCAATTGATCCAGACTGGAGACCCGGGAGAACGGTTTAGTAAATCGAGACTACAACAGAATTTACAGCTACAACTCGACAACGTGCTCGACGATGTGGAACTGGAACTGGATGTGCTACGTTTGTTCAAGCGGGAACAAACCATCGTGATTGCTATAGCCGAATTATCTGAAGAAATTAACGCCATCGAAGTCGGCCAGCATCTATCCAACCTGGCTGAACTATTGTTACAGGCCGTATACGATCTGGC
>CAZJEJ010000025.1:22016-23806 GCA_964544945.1 uncultured Gammaproteobacteria bacterium
TTGCACAGAAAATTATCTCCATGACCAGCGTCCTCACGGGGTCGGGAAAGCTTTACGAAATAGACTCGCGCCTGCGACCCGATGGTGCTTCAGGACTTCTGGTTTCATCAACCCATGCTTACCGGCGTTACCAGATGGATAAAGCCTGGACCTGGGAACACCAGGCGCTGGTAAAGGCTAGAAAAATAGTCGGTAGCAGTGCTCTCGAAGCTGAATTTCAAGGTATTCGTAGGGAAGTACTGGTAATGGACAGGGAGTCAGAAAAATTGAAGCGGGATATAGTAGAAATGCGCGACAAAATTTATCAAAACCAAAGGCCAGCAGAGGGTGAAGTGAAAAATCTCAAGTACTCCCGAGGCTGCCTGATAGACATCGAATTTATGGTGCAATACTGGACTTTGTTATACGCAAATAAAGATAGTTCAATTTGTTCATATTCTGATAATATTGGCTTGCTCAAGGCTTTGTTTCGGTTAAACCTAATTTCGCAATCGCAATCGCAATTAATTGATATCTATCGAACTTATCATCATTGGTTGCACGCAACTGTATTGCAAAATAAACCGGCTGAAATCGATTCCGAGACAATCACCTTAGAAGTCACTCATGTTTTGGATTGCTGGAACGAATGTTTCAGCCTGGAGAAATAACAATGTCGATGGCCGATCGCGATGGTTTCATCTGGTTTGATGGAGAAATGGTTGAATGGCGGGAGGCCAGGATTCATGTATTAACCCATACACTACACTACGGTATGGGCTGCTTTGAAGGTGTACGGGCTTACCACGCCGACCAGGGAACCGCGATTTTTGCACTTCAGGCGCATACTCGACGTCTATTCGACTCCTGCAAAATTCTGGGCATGGATATTACCTATAGCAAAGAGGATTTAATCGAAGCACAAATCACCTCGGTTCGAGAGAATAAACTGGACAGTGCCTATATTCGCCCGATGTGCTTCTACGGCTCTGAAGGCATGGGGTTAAGAGCCGACAATTTAAAAGTTCATTGCATCGTAGCCGCCTGGGAATGGGGGACTTTACTCGGCCAGGAAGCACTGGAAAAAGGTATCCGCATCAAGACGTCTTCTTTTACCCGCCACCATGTGAATATAGCGATGACCAGAGCCAAGGCCAACGGTCAATATATCAACTCGATGTTGGCACTCGGAGAAGCACTTAAAGACGGTTACGACGAAGCCCTGTTACTCGACCCCGAAGGGTACGTTGCCGAGGGTAGTGGTGAAAATATCTTCACCGTACGTAAAGGCGTCATCTATACACCGGAAGTCACTTCGGCGCTCAATGGCATCACCCGCAAAACAATCTTCACGCTGGCTGCCGACGCGGGATTAGAGGTTGTCGAAAAGCGTATTACGCGCGATGAAATTTATATTGCCGACGAAGCCTTTTTCACCGGCACCGCAGCCGAGGTAACGCCCATCAGTGAACTGGATAATCGGCCGATAGGCTCCGGATCACGCGGACCGATTACCGAACAGTTACAGTCGGCTTATTTCGACCTGGTACATGGTCGCAATGAAAAGCATCTGGATTTATTAACGTTTATCAGGTAAATAGATACCCATGGTTAACCCAAACACAGCAGCCCATCAGAGTGACTATTCGACACCTAATTCGAAAACAGCGGTGGAGGTAAAAACCGAAGATCTGCCAATACACTGCCCGCTCGAAGGCTCAAGCCTGTGGGATTCCCACCCGCTGGTCTATATACCGGTAGAAGAAAATGGCGGTGAAGCGAAATGCCCCTACTGCGGGACTGATTTTAAG
>CAZJEJ010000026.1:0-9961 GCA_964544945.1 uncultured Gammaproteobacteria bacterium
AAAAGTATATCGAGCACATTTAACCCGTTGTTAATAATATCCTGGATTTTGTAGGACCGAATTTATTCGGCCTTAAAGGCAAAATCGAATAGTAACCGGTCGAATAAATTCGACCCTACAGGACCAGACTATTTTGTAGGGCCGAATTTATTCGGCCTTAAGGGCTCTAAATTTTTATAAAGTGATCGCGGTAATATTTGAGTTCATCAATCGATTCCAAAACATCATCCAGGGCCAGATGTGCGCCCTTTTTGGCAACCCCGGCCACAATTTCAGGCTTCCAGCGAGAGGCCAGTTCTTTCAGGGTACTCACATCGAGGTTTCGATAGTGAAAAAACGCCTCCAGCTCTGGCATCAGGCGCGCCATAAAGCGACGATCCTGACAAATACTGTTACCGCACATGGGTGATTTACCCGCAGGCACATGGAAGCGTAAAAATTCCAGGGTATCGAGTTCTGCATCACGCATACTGTGCGTGCTTTTTTGCACACGTTCGCACAGTCCTGATTTACCATGATGTCGGCTATTCCAGTCGTCCATCGAGTCCATCACCGATTCCGGTTGGTGAATCGCGATTACCGGACCCTGAGCCAGTATCATCAGCCTGGAATCGGTTACTACAGTCGCTATCTCGATGATTTGATCCCGCTGTGGTTCAAGACCAGTCATCTCCAGATCGATCCATATCAGGTTATTGTTATCGATTGCCATCGGCTTCCTATCTCTCTTCAAATTAGTAGAATTGCGTTAAACTATAGCAAGATTAAATTCAAATGGTTCATACATGCATTACTTTACACAGATTTTTTTATCTTTTCTGATCGCATCTATCCTGGTGCGCCTGTGGCTATCCCAGCGCCAGATCACTCATATACAATGCCATAAAAACCAGGTACCTCCGGCTTTTGCCGATAAAATCAAACTTGCGGACCACCAAAAAGCAGCTGACTACTCCTGTACCAAGCTTCGGATCGGACGGGTAAACCTGGCCTGGGAAAGCCTGTGGTTACTTTACTGGACCCTGGGTGGCGGATTGAACGCGATCAACCTGTGGTGGTCCGATTACAGTCTGTCTCCTTTGCTCAATGGAATAGTCGTTATCGCGACCCTCAGCATCATGTTAGCCGTGCTGGAGATGCCATTTTCTATTTACAATACCTTCGTAGTAGAGGAGCGTTTTGGATTTAACCAGACTACCGTAAAAACATGGCTGATGGATCTTGGCAAAACCTCTTTGCTGATGCTGATTCTCGGAATTCCGTTGATTGCGGCTATATTATGGATAATGAATCAGGCTGGACAGTACTGGTGGCTTTACGCCTGGATTGTCTGGATCACTTTTTCGCTTTTAATGCTTTGGGCCTGGCCAGCATTTATCGCACCCCTGTTTAATCGCTTCAGCCCACTTGAAGACCCATCGCTAAAATCCCGAATCAATAAACTTTTACAGCGATGTGGTTTTCATAGCCAGGGAGTGTTTGTGATCGATGGATCGAAACGTTCAGCGCACGGAAATGCCTACTTCACCGGGTTCGGTAAGAACAAGCGCATCGTTTTTTACGATACCTTGCTGAATACTTTATCCGAAGACGAAGTCGAAGCGGTGTTGGCCCATGAACTGGGACACTTCAAACGTCACCACATAAAGAAATCACTGTTACTTTCGATGGTAACTACGTTAATCGGTTTTGCTCTCCTGGCGTGGCTTATGCAATCGGCCTGGTTTTACAGCTCACTCGGTGTCGAGATAGTCGCCACCCACAATGCTCTATTATTGTTCCTGTTTGTCATGCCTGTATTCACTTACTTCATCAGTCCGTTGTATTCTGCTCTGTCGCGTAAGCACGAATTTGAAGCCGACGAATTTGCCAAGTCGAATAGTGATTACCGCGCGCTTATTTCCGCCCTGGTCAATATGTACAGGGACAACGCCAGCACCTTAACACCCGACCCGATACACTCGATGTTTTACGACTCGCACCCGCCTGCATCTATCCGTATCAACCATTTAAATTCTGTCGCTCAATCATCACCCCATGACTGACCTGGTCGACCAGGCAGGCATAATTTCTGGCAAGATAGATGGCAAGGCGCAAGCTTAACCAACAGCAAAAAAAACGCATTAGAAATGCCCAGGATGTGGTTCTCACCAATTCTGAAAACCATATGGACGGCCTGGTTATCTCCCATCACGGGGGATTTATCCTGGTCGAAACAATCGATACCAGGCTGATTGAATGCAAGCTAAAATCGAATCTGGGCCTAATTGTTTGTGGCGATCGGGTGATATGCGAGGACACGGGCAACGACGAGTTTCGTGTGGTCGCGATAAGGCCCCGTGACAACCTGTTGCAACGAATAGACGGCTCCGGGAAGATTCGATCTGTTGCAGCCAACCTGAGCCAACTGATGATTTGCCTGTCGGCCAAACCAGAGCCCAATCTATTCCTGTTAGACCAGTACCTGCTGTCGGCGGAGCACCAAAATATCAATCCGGTGATTATTTTTAACAAGATTGATTTACTCTCAGTACCCGAAGAGGATGCGTATCATCTCAAATCTATTTATCACCCGCTGGGATACTCTGTATTGTTTATCAGTGCCAAAACTGGACACGGCTTCGACCAGCTCAAATCGTTGTTTGATAACCAGACCACGGTATTAAGTGGCGTTTCAGGGGTCGGAAAATCATCTATAACGCGAGCCTTATTACCAGAGGTGGTAATAAAAATAGCCGAAATTTCTGCAGCTAATGAAGAAGGCAGGCACACTACCCGTACCAGTCGACTATACCATTTACCCAACGATGGCCATTTGATCGATACGCCAGGCGTACGCGGATTTAACCCTTTGGTGGAATCTAACCAGCCGGTCAGCGCGGGATTTAGAGAGATTGACGAATTGGCTGCCCGATGTCGATTTAACAATTGCAAGCATTTTAACGAGCCGGGCTGCGCGGTAATAAAAGCAGCTTTAGATCACGAGATTACCGACAGCCGCTACCAACACTACCTCAGATTGCTGGATACGGGCTAGGCCGCCGAACCACGTAGCTGCTTGCCGCCAAGCAAGTGCATATGGATATGAAATACTACCTGGCACCCATGTTGATTACAGTTGAAAACCAGTCGATAACCATCCTGCGCGATACCCTCCTGTTTGGCCACTTTCTGTGCAGCGAGTACCATTTTCCCGATCAACTCGGCATGCTCGGATTCCAGATCGTTCACGGTGGCTATCTCAACTTTGGGGATTATCAATACGTGAACCGGCGCCTGTGGGTTAATATCTCGAAACGCCAGTATTTCATCGTCTTCGTAGACAATATCGGCGGGTAGATCACGGTTAATAATCCTGGAAAATATGGTTTCTGACATTGCAAGGGCCTCTCTTTAGCCCGGAAATTTCATAAATCTGCGCGAAGATTGCGTAGTATATTGTTTTCACAAGGAAATTTCCGAAGAAGTCTCATATCAATGATTACGAGCGACTGAGTAAATATTTCTTGTGGAATCAATAGACAAGCGAGATTGTGCACGATTTATGAATTTTCCGGGCTATATATCGAATTGCTGGCGTCCAGCTATCGCGCGCGACAGGGTACCACCGTCAACAAATTCCAGTTCGCCACCAAGCGGTATACCTCGAGCCAGCCGACTCGCATTAACTCCGAACTTTCGCGCTAAATCAGCGATAAATTGCGCGGTAATATCGCCTTCCACGGTTGCACTGGTGGCAAGAATAATTTCTTCAAGGCCTTTTTTTTGCAAGCACTTCTCAAGCTCCTCCAGTCCAAGCTGATCTGGTCCGATGCCATCGAGCGGAGACAGGCGCCCAAGCAATACGAAATAGAGGCCCTGGTAAGCTCCCGACGATTCGATTGCGATCACATCCGCCGGTGTTTCTACTACGCAAAGCGTAGCGTCGGTTCGTTTCTGATTCGAGCATATTTCACACAGACTGGTATCGGCGAAATTTCTACAGCGTTCACAATGTCGAACCTTGTCCAACGCACTCAGCATGGCTTCAGCTATACGCTTCGCACCAATTTGGTCGCGCTCGATCAGATACAATGCCATACGCTGAGCCGATTTCTGTCCAACCCCCGGCAAACAGGTGAGCGCGTTAATCATTTCGTCGAGCGTGGGCGATGAAGACATTGCTAAAAAGGCAATTTAAAGCCAGGCGGCAGCGACAGGCCAGAAGTCATTTCCTGCATTACCTCCTGGTTGGATTTTTCCACCTTGTGCACGGCGTCGTTGATTGCAGCAGCAATCAGGTCTTCGAGCATTTCCCGGTCATCACCGACCAGGCTATGGTCAATTTTTACCCGATTGACTTCATGGGTTCCACGCATTAATACCTGAACCAGACCGCCCCCGGACTCACCGGTTACTTCCTTACTGGCTATTTCCTTTTGTGCCTTTTGCATATTTTCCTGCATTTCCTGCGCTTTCTTCATCATATCGCCGAGTGCGCCTTTCATATTATTACCTCTTGTCTAATAGCTACCCTGCTGGAGTTATACATCTATCTTTTTGACACTGGATTCAACCAGTTCTGCTCCGAAAGCCTGGTGCAATTTTTGCACGATATCTTCCTGTCTGATTGCGTCGATTGCCGCCTGGCGTTGTTCCTCTTGCACGCGATTTCGTGCCTGTTGCGGTGTTTCCACCTCAAGCTGATCCTGAGTCCGTAAATCCAGGCTTAATGATACCCCAAGTTTTGAGGCAATCGCCTGTGTTATTTCAGCTCGAATCGTCGTATTCACCAAATCCAGTATTTCTGTCTGCAAGTTCAGGACCAGACGATTTTGATCGTAAGACTCAACGGTGCTATTGATAACGATTTCCCTCGCTAGGCCCTGTAGCCCTAATTCGTAGGCGAGTACTGACCACTCGATCGAATCACTAGCCCTGGGTATTGTAGCAACTTGTGGTGGATCCGCCTGTTTGGGGACTATTGATTGACTCGCTTCAGCAATCTGTACCTGGTCGATCTCATCCCTGAACCTCTGTGGCTGAATTACGGGTTTTTTTTTTCCACCGATGCCGACGTGGCAACCTCCGCATCGGGTGAAAAAGCGAATAATCTCAACATCAGCATCTCAAACCCGACGGCTGCATCCGGGCTAATGCTCAGGTCGCGGCGCCCCTGCAACATGATTTGATAATAGAGCTGAATTTCTTCACTCGATATGCGTGCCGACAGGGCGACAATCTGCTCTCCCATCCAGTCATCGTCAGGCTTTATGGCGGCTTCGCTCCGGTATAGCGCCATTTGGTGAAGTAAAGAGATCATGTCAGAACAAACACGCGCATAATCGGGGTTATGCGCTATTACTTTCCGGGCTTCTTCGACCAGGCGGGCTGCATTATGCTGCAAAAGTGAATCGAATATTTTAACCAGATAATCCCTGGAAATTGTTCCCAGCATTGCTTCGGTGGTTGCCAGCGAAACCGAACCATCACCGCAGGAAATAGCCTGATCGAGCAGGCTCAATCCATCGCGCATACTACCATCCGCCGCGCTCGCCAATAGTGCCATCGCAGCGGTTTCGTTTTCCACTTTCTCCTGGCCAAGCAAATACTGCAAATGAGACAATATCTGTTGTTTCGACATGCGCTTCAGGTTGAATTGCAGGCAACGCGATAAAACAGTTACCGGTAACTTTTGCGGGTCGGTAGTCGCGAGCAGGAACTTGATGTGCGGCGGTGGTTCTTCCAAAGTCTTTAGCAGGGCGTTGAAGCTATGCCGAGATAACATATGTACCTCGTCCACCAGATATATCTTAAAACGTCCGCGCGTCGGCGCGTATTGGACATTGTCGAGTAATTCGCGCATATCGTCGACCCCGGTACGCGATGCGGCATCGATTTCGATCAAATCGATACTACGTCCCTCGTCTACTTCCAGGCAGGAAGCGCATTCACCACAGGGTTCGGAACTGATGCCGGTATCGCAATTCAGGGATTTTGCAAATATTCGAGCTATGGTGGTTTTGCCCACACCGCGAGTGCCCGTAAACAAATAGGCATGATGTAGGCGCTCGCTATCGAGCGCGTTAACCAGCGCCTGCACTACATGCTCCTGCCCGACAAGTTCCTTGAAATTCCGGGGGCGCCATTTTCGCGCCAGTACCTGGTAACTCATGCGCTTAACCATAACATGGCGTAGCGCGATACCAATGGTAATAGTCTAAGAAATCACATTCGATAAGCATGGTTGCGTTGTCCCTGGGAAAGTATTATGTATTGGCTTATCGATCATTCACACTGGGTTTAATACTGGAGGCGACCTGGATCAGCACACCTTCACACCCAATGTCCCTGCTACCGTTGCTCCCTTCCGGGTCTGGCGGAGTTTACAGTTAATCGTCGCGAAGGGACCGAAGCAGGTCACCATTGCAAGATCGAAATCATAAAGCTTGTCAGGACAAATTGAAAGCGATCCCATAGGACTTGTTTGCAGATTTCATAGGTTTTTCTTGTCATGGGGACTATTTGAACCGAAAATACTCGTCCTTCCCACAGGTAGTTTATTACGTCCCCATGGCCACAAAAAAGAAGCCCAAATCCGGTGACAATACGATTGCGCGCAATCGCGTTGCCCACCACAACTATTTTATCGAGGATAAAATCGAAGTCGGCATCGTACTCGAGGGGTGGGAAGTAAAAAGTCTTCGCGCAAAGAACCTTCAGTTAAAAGAAAGCTACGTAATGGTGAAAAATGGGGAGCTCTGGATTACCGGCGCCCACATCAGCGCCCTGAACACGGCATCGACACATATCAAACCGAACCCCACCCGCGCCCGAAAACTACTCGCACATCAGCGAGAAATCGACCGCCTCATGGGTATGGTGGACAGGCGCGGCTATACCCTGGTTGCACTATCAGCCTACTGGAGTCGAGGCCGTGCGAAAATCGAACTCGGTCTCGCCAAAGGCAAGAAGCATCACGATAAACGGGTTAGCGAAAAGGATCGTGACTGGCAGCGTGACAAAGCCAGAATATTAAAACACTCGTAACCAGGGGATCCTCTACTCCCAAACCGGTTCGTCACTTTGTTCTCTTAAGAATTTGATATAATCCCGGTGCGCCTGTTCGGAAGCCTCATTACCCAACCATATGGGTAAAGGCCCGTTTCGAGAGGCAGGTCGGTGATCCGTCGCGTCGCGCACTGCTTCGTACCCGTAGTCGGATTCATCCAGACCCAAAGCGGTTTGCCCCCCGGTCATCGCCAGATACACTTCAGACAGAATTTGCGCATCGAGTAACGCACCATGAAGGCTACGCTGGCTATTGTCTATTTCGTATCGTCTGCACAGTGCATCCAGGTTGTTTTTCTGGCCCGGGTGTTTTTGCCGCGCCATTATCAACGTATCGAGTATGCGGCAATGCTCCTCGATGGTCGTCGGTTCAGCGTCGAGTTTCCCCAGTTCGTAATCGAGAAAACCCACATCGAAGGGTGCATTATGGATCACTAACTCAGCGCCATCGATATAGGCGATGAATTCCTGGGCTATTTCCTCAAATAGGGGTTTGTCCTGTAGAAAATCGATACTGATACCGTGTACTTCGTAGGCGCCGTCGTCAATTTCTCGATCTGGGTTGATAAAATAGTGCCAGTGATTATCGGTAATACGGCGATCGATTAATTCGACACAACCAATTTCTATTATACGGTGACCCTTACTGGTCTCCAGACCCGTGGTTTCGGTATCGAGTACGATTTGCCTCATATTTTTGCGATCTCGCTGTCTATCGCCTGGTTTGCAAGTTGGTCTGCCATTTCGTTACCCCTGATGCCCGAATGACCCTTCACCCAGTGCCAGATAATCCTGTGTCTAGCTGTTTCTTCCTCCAATCGCCTCCACAAATCAATATTTCTTACCTGTTTTTTCCCCGCAGTTTTCCACCCGTTTGATTTCCAGACCTCAATCCACTGATTGATTCCCTGCATCACATATTTAGAATCGGTATTCAAATCAATGTTGCAGGGTCGCTTGAGCACTCGCAAACCTTCGATTGCGGCAGTAAGCTCCATACGATTATTTGTCGTTTCCGGGTCGAATCCATTCAGAGTTTTCTCCGTATCTCGATAGTGCATTATTACTCCCCAGCCCCCAGGTCCTGGATTTCCACGACACGCACCATCGGTATACATGGTTACCTTATTTGTCATATTTCATCCCTCGTCCGACAATGGGACGCCCCACCTTAGAGGGTAGTAATTTTCGCGCAACCCACCGCTGACGAATGGGGGTCATCGCTGAAATATTTTTATTATAAACCAGCACATTCAACGCACCAGAAAATTTAAACCCGTTTTTCAATCCTTTTTCTAACCAGGAAAATCGTCGAAATACCGACAGATGCTGAATGGGTGGCACATATCCCACCCGATAATGCTTTTGCTGATCGAAGCCAAGCAGTTTCATCCAGTCCTTAAGACGTCGGGCAGTATAATAATGTCCGTTCCAGGGCGCCTGTTCCAACCAGGACTGAAAGAAATGGCGAACACCCCACAGCGATAGTGGATTAAAGTCAACAATGATCAACTTCCCTTCCGGGATCAATACCCTGGAAGCTTCACGCAGATTCTCATGTGGTTCGGTGGTATTCGATAGATGGTGCATCAGCACCATCAGATCGACGCTATCGTTAGCGATCGGCAACAGCGAGGGGTGTACCTGCAAATCGACATCTATATTACTTTTGTCGAGCTTGAAATGATGTTTCACCCGGCACGAATCGAGTAAAAGATTAGCATGACTAGTGCAACCAATTTGTAGTGAATGATACCCAAACGATGTGGCCAGTATGGGCTCCAGAATAGCTTTCAATTCATCAAGCAGGTATTGACCCAGTGGCGTTTTATACCACTCGTTGATGTTTGAATTGGAGTTTCTCGATTGATTCTGTGGATGATTTCGCATTTGAAACTTGTATTTTGAACTGTACAATACGACATTTTAGCGTCTACACACCTGCTATACTAATGATAATAAATAGGATTTTGAATTTTGCACGCCATCGATACCAGTATTTAGTATTAGTTTTTTCATTTTTACCGGGTGCCTGTAGCACGATTCAAGTGGAATTGGCAGAGACGACGGCCCCGCTCGCTCGATCAATCGCAGCGATCGATACCCCACAAACTACGCCCGAAGTTGCCAATATTAATCAACCCGATACACAGCGGATTTTTATCGAAGATTATTTCGTAACTCCCTGGCCCTACCCCCCGATGGAAAACCCGCCATCTGTCGTGTCAACTCTACCCCGACCAGACGATATCGATGACAAACCCTCGTTAAATCTGGCGATTAAAATGGCGCAGACACGCGAGTCCCTTGTATTGCAACGCCGCGAAGCCGGATTGCTGGCGCTCGCCGAAATAGAAAAAAATAACGACGCCTGGTACCGCCTGCAACAGGGTATGCAATTTACGCCGGTGTTAAACGACAGGGTAAATGCGCAGCTGAACTGGTATTTAAATAATCGAGGTTATCTCGAACGTGTGATGCAACGCGCCAGGCTGGTTTTGCCTTTTATCCTGGATGAGCTGGAGAAAAATAACCTGCCGACCGAACTCGCGCTGCTCCCCATAGTAGAAAGCGCCTACCAGACTTTTGCCTACTCGCACGGCAGAGCTTCTGGCATGTGGCAAATTATACCCTCAACAGGAAGATTTCTAGGAGTGAAGCAAAACTGGTGGTACGACGGGCGGCGTGACATTATCGAATCCACCCGCGCCGCTATTCGCTATCTAAAATCGCTTTCCGATCAGTTTAACGGTGACTGGGATCTGGCCCTGGCTTCATATAACGCCGGCCCGGGTAAAATTAGAAATGCTGTTCGATACAACAGGAAACGCAATCGACAAACCGATTTCTGGAATCTGACAAGAATTCGTAAAGAAACCAAAAACTACCTGCCCAAGTTGTATGCTCTGAA
>CAZJEJ010000026.1:10061-23272 GCA_964544945.1 uncultured Gammaproteobacteria bacterium
TGACAAGAATTCGTAAAGAAACCAAAAACTACCTGCCCAAGTTGTATGCTCTGAAAGAATTGTTTGGTAACCCGGAGCGATACCAGCTAGAACTATTACCCATCAGAAACGAACCATTCCTTGTCATCGTCGAACTCGATCAGCAGATCGATCTGGCTTTGGCTGCGGAGCTTGCCGAATTAACAATAAGCGAATTGTATCAATACAACCCGGGTTTCAACCGCTGGGCGACGTCGCCCAATGGTCCCCATCGCTTACTACTGCCAAAGGACAAAAGTGAGCAGTTTAAACAGGCTTTAAATGAAATTCCCGCTGAAAAGCACATTAACTGGGTGCGCCACAAGATCAGGAGCGGAGAGACCTTGAGTGAAATTGCGCGTAAGTATCGCACCACGACAGCGTTGATCAAATCTGTGAATAAGATTCGTGGCACGCAGATTCGAGCCGGTAAATATCTGACGATTCCTACTGCAACAAAATCGTTAAAATCGTATACCTTAAGTAAAACAGCCCGCTTGAGTAAAATTAAAAATACCCGCCGCAGCGGCGACAAACAAATACACCTGGTACGCACAGGTGAAAGCCTGTGGAGCATTTCACGACGCTATGGAGTGTCTACCAAAGCACTGGCCAGGTGGAATGGTATGGCACCCATCGATACACTCAACGTTGGTCAAAAACTAACCATTTGGACCAAAAAGGAATCCCTGGAACGAAGCGTGGCGAGCCTGACCGAAACAGGACCGAACCAGGGTCTTTATGCGCTGAAATACACCATCCGAAAAGGTGATTCACTGTACCGGATCGCAACTAGATTTAATATTCGAGTGTCTGATATAAGGCGCTGGAATAAGATAGGACGATATTTGCAGCCAGGGCAAAAAATTAAGCTATACGTCGATATTACCAAGCAATCAGGATAATTCGATAGCCTTCGCGTTTTTCGATATCGGCTTGATAAGATTCAAATTTCCCGTAGATTATTTGCTTTATATGGCTTCAGACGCCAGAATAAGGCCGTTTAGAAATCAATTCTCAATGGAAGACCACGATTAAGATATGTCGCTAGAAATTGATGCCAACCAGATTACGTCCCTTTCTCCGATTAATTCCCTGAGCTCTGAAAATAAGCGGGACCTGGTTAAAAAAGTCACTCCGATCAAGGTAAAGGCTGGTCATTACATATTTAAAAAAGATGACACGGAAAAGTGTCATATATATGTATTACAGGGAGAAATAGAACTGGTACTCGACAAGAAAGTCATCAAGGCGATCAAGGCAGGAACTACTGACGGGCTTGAGCCAATCGCACACAGCTTCCCAAGAGCAGCTTCAGCGAGGGCTAAATCGGAAGCGATAATCGCCAAAATCAACAGCGATATGATTGACATAATGTTAACCTGGGATCAAACAGGAAGCTACCTTGTAGAAGAGGTTCAGGAGGAAGACGACGAAACCGACTGGATGTCTCGAATTCTGCAAACACGCGCGTTCCATCGCATACCCCCTGCCAATATTCAGGCCATGTTTATGCGTATGGAGGACGTTTCCTATAAACCTGGCGACAAAGTGGTTGAACAGGGCCAGGATGGCGATTTCTTCTATATTATAAAAGAAGGCAGGTGCATGGTATCGCGGGCTACCCCGGCTAATCCAAAAGGTGTCAAGCTGGCCACACTGTCGGTGGGCGACAGCTTTGGTGAAGAAGCTTTGATATCGGAAACCAAGCGCAACGCTACCGTTACGATGTTATCGAAAGGCCACTTAATGCGCCTCAACAAAGAGGATTTCAACTCGCTATTAAATGAACCACTTTTGAACTGGGTAAGCTACGAAGAAGCTAAAAAACTCGTAGCCAAAGGTGCCGACTGGCTTGATGTTCGCTTACCCGCCGAACACAATGCTAACCATATCAAGAATAGCATCAATATTCCGTTGATCTTTTTACGAATGAAAGCCAACTCCCTTGATAGCAATAAAAAATACATCATATATTGCGATACCGGCCGAAGGAGTTCAGCAGCTTCATTCTTGCTCAACGAAAAGGCGATAGAAACCTATGTGCTCAAGGATGGAATAGATACCGCAGCGGCCGAAGATCTTAATTCCTGATCTCCAGGGAACCTCAGTTCAAATACCCGGGGATAGCATTCTCCTCAACTTCATCGATCTGCTCCGGATCGAGAAATTCGGCGGCATAGTCAAGGTAGATTCTCTCTCTGATAAAAATATCAAAGATATCTGGGTCTATGTGTTGATCTTTTTTCATATGACCCATGATCTTTAGACACTCCGATATGGTTTTACCTTTTTTGTAAGGCCTGTCGCGCGCCGTCAGTGCTTCGAATATATCAGCAATTGCCATTATCCTCGCCTGTACTGACATCTCATTCCTGTGTAGACCCTTCGGGTAGCCCGACCCATCCATTTTTTCGTGATGACCGCCTGCGAATTCAGGCACATTTAGCAAATTCTTTGGAAACGGCAAAGATTCAAGCATTTTAATCGTCGCGACAATATGATTATTGATAATTTTGCGCTCGTCGTGGTTCAAAGTGCCTCGCCGAATACTCAGATTCTCAATTTCGTCTTCCGCGACGAGTGGTTGAAGCTGGCCATTGATATCTATCCAGCTATACTTTGCCAGGGTTGAAACGCGCTCGATGTCATCATCCGACATGAACTCGCCGCCAACATTAATTTTTTGTAAAAAAGACAGATCGTCGCGGTATTGTTGACATTGATCTTCGTACTGCCGTTTCAAACTCGTTAAAGTCTGCTCCGAGTTATCGCTGTCTAGCCTGGCTTGCAGGTAACCAATTTCGGCGTCACGCATTAACACTTCTATCCTGGTTTCCAGAATATGAATACGGTCGAAAATAGTTTCCAGTTTGGTAGCCTTATCCATCACGTATTCAGGCGTTACAACCTTACCACAGTCATGCAACCAGGCGGCTGTCTCTAGTTCGTAGCGATCCTTATCGCTGATTTGAAAATTCTTTAATGGGCCAGTTTCGGTAACGTGCACGGCCTCTGCGAGCATCATCGTCAATACCGGAATACGTCGGCAATGCCCGCCGGTATAGGGCGATTTATCATCGATCGCACTTGCAATCATTTTGATGAAAGATTCAAACAACACCTGCAATTCAGTAATCAACCGTCTTTGGGTCAGGGCAACAGCCACCTGGGAGGCCAGGGATTCGGCTAATTGCTGGTCAACTGCATTAAAGCTGATGACCTCTCCAGACTCGGTATCCCGAGCGTTGATCAATTGCAGCACGCCGATAGCTTCTTTTTCGTGATCTCTTAATGGGAAGGTGAGTATCGACTGAGTTCTGTAACCGGTGTTAGTGTCGAAATTGCGTGTACCAGTAAAATCGAAACCATCTTCATGATAAACATCGTCAATATTGATCGTTTCTCCCGTTAATACACAATGGGAGACTACGTTAGCGTGATTTTCTTTCCCATCCTTGAATAGTGAAATAGGTGGAAAGGTAATTTCGTTACCAGAAGTTCCACCCATCTGGATATCCAGAGAATCATTCGAGATAATTTCAAAACTGAGCATCCCCTGTTTGAGAAAATAGAGTGATCCACCATCCGCATGGGTCAATGATTTTGCTCCCATCATGATCAGTTCGAGCAACCTTTGTGTGTTACTTTCGCCAGAGAGGGCAATTCCTATTTCGTTTAGACGCTCGATTCTCTCGAGTAACTCAGACATATTCCGGATTAAATAATCTAGGCACGTGGGAAAAACTTCAGCCTTCGGTTAAATGGATTTCTCATGTTTTACAGATTGTCGTTTCAACTAGCAACTTTTTTCTCCCGAACGCTGGTAAAAAAGTCCTTACGACTTTATAGTTCAAACTCACTAAAAACAGACTCTTGTATTGGGCACTGCTGAAACATAATTAGGGAGTCTCTGATTTATTCTGGACAAAGCAGATTGAAGATCAAAATTCGGCGATTAGAGACGCGTGTTCACGAATATATCCTGGGTTCCCTGGATCTGATTCGAACAGTACCGAATCAGATAATGAGAATAATGAAAACAAGGCTTCGATTATCCCACCTGGACCATAAGAATAAAATCGGGAGTTATAGGGGGTACGACCGAGGCCTAATAGTATCGCGCTACCTATTCATGAAGGAACAAATCTTTGCGATAGATAAATGCCGATAAAGTTACGAAAAACTAAAAAAAGCGTGTGTGTTGTCAGAATACTCCGATTAACCAGGTATGGGCTATTCATATAGACGTTCAAAGATGCACTGATTTTATGGAGAAGGTATGAAAACCCGTTTGTGGGATAGTGATTGGCTTGCCGGGCTAGTTATTACAATTGCTGTCATTATTTTATCTGGAACTGCGAGCTTCCAGGGTATAGAGCGTGCCGCCTACGACTGGGGTGTACGGGCAACCGACAGGTTACCTTCCGACAAGATTGCGGTAATCGCCATAGACGACGAAAGCATCGCTAATATTGGAAGATGGCCCTGGCCCCGCGACCTGCATGCTGAACTGGTCAATAAACTTTCCGAGGGGGGTGCCAAAGTAATCGGCCAGACGGTATTTTTTCTCGAGCCCCAAATCGACCCCGGGACACTGTTCATTCGCGATTTAATCGAATTTTTCTCCAATGCCAGCTTTAACGAGGTACCAGCCGATATCGATGCTCTAGCGGCGATGCTGGAATTAGAAAGCAACAATGAACCCGTCGCCCAAATACTGGACTTTTACTTACAGTCTAATCTGCACTTGCGCCTGAGCCAGGATATTGAAACCCTGAAGTCTCACCTCTTCGATGCAGAGCAGTCGCTCAACACCGACGCCAAATTGGCAGAGAGTTTTGCGAAGGCTAAAAATGTCATATTGGCGATGCCATTTATCCTCGGTATACCTCGCGGCAACCCAGACCAGGAACTTCCTGATTACGTGCTCAATAACTCGCTCAAGCAGATACGTGATCGCGTATCAGCTCAGAGTCGGGAGCTATTTCCGATTACCACCGTGGATGCAATACCTCCGATCGCTGAAGTCGGGCCATTTGCTTCGGCTATCGGCCATTTGAATGCAGTACTCGACATAGACGGTGGCATACGTTCCGAACCACTGGTACTGAAATATTACGATCGTTTTTATCCTTCACTTTCGTTGCAAATAGCCGCTAAGAGCCTGAACCTGGATAATGATGACATCGTCGTCAATTTGGCTGAAAGTGTAGAGCTCGGAAATCTGGAAATAAAAACCGATACACAATTGCAGATGAATACATTCTTTTATTCAGATATCGGAGATTTGCCAGCGTTCCAGATCGACTCATTTTATGATGTTTTTAGCGGTAAAATTCCGCTTGAAAAATATGAAGGTAAAATCGTTTTGATTGGTGCAACAGCCACTGGTGTCGGTAATACCCAGGTAACACCAATCAACGCAGCAATGCCGCCCGTCCTAACGCTTGCCCATTCGGTATCCAGTATATTAAACGAAGATTTTTTTATCGTGCCGGAATGGGAAGTATGGGCTCGTCTGGGTGCATTTTTGTTGATCGGTCTTTACTTAATGTTTGTCATGCCACGATTAAAGGCAGCGGTCGCAGCGGTTTTGACCTTGACTCTGCTAATGATCCTGATCGCCACTCACTACGTATCCATGACCACAAATACCGTGTGGATACAGCTAATGAGCCCTGCTGTGCTACTTATTCTTGGGCACTTACTGATTACCACGAGACGCTTCCTGGTGACCGAACGCGGAAAGGCCAAATCGGATGAGGAATCATCCGAAAGCAACCGCATGCTTGGCGTTGCGTTCCAGAGCCAGGGTCAACTGGATATGGCATTCGAGAAATTCCGCAAGTGCCCAGTGGAAGAGCCCGTGATGGAGGCGCTATACAACCTGGCACTGGACTTCGAACGAAAACGGCAGTTCAACAAAGCCAATAGTGTTTACCAATATATAGCTAAACACGACAACAAGTTCCGAGATATCGAAACTCGCATGACCCGGGCTCAGGCGATGGAAGAGACCGTGATGCTGGGTGCGGGTGGTGGCCGTGCCGGAGGAACCCTGCTGCTAGATGGTGGTATCGAAAAACCGATGCTGGGCCGCTACGAAGTAGAGAAAGAACTCGGTAAAGGGTCGATGGGCATCGTCTATCTGGGCAAGGATCCCAAAATCAGTCGAGTGGTCGCTATCAAAACAATGGCACTATCGCAGGAATTCGAGGAAGATGAACTGGACGAAGTCAAGGAACGTTTTTTCCGCGAAGCTGAAACCGCAGGCCGGCTGAGTCATCCATATATAGTCACCATCTACGACGCGGGAGAAGAACACGATCTGGCCTATATAGCAATGGAGTTTTTGAAGGGTCATGATCTGGCTCGCTATAGCAAACCAGGTAAGTTGCTTAAAGCAAAAAAAGTCCTCAGCATTGTTCAGCGCGCAGCCGAAGGTCTGGCCTATGCACACCAGCTAAATGTTGTGCATCGGGACGTCAAGCCAGCTAATATTATGTACGAGCCAGAATCGGATTCACTAAAAATAACCGATTTTGGCATAGCCCGAATCACGGATTCGAGTAAGACTAAAACCGGTATGGTGCTGGGTACGCCGTCTTACATGTCACCTGAACAGTTAGCGGGGAAAAAAATCGATGGGCGCTCCGATTTGTTTTCGCTCGGCGTTATGTTGTACCAGCTACTATCCGGTTCGCTGCCCTTTAAGGCAGATTCGATGGCGAGCCTGATGTTTAAAATCACCAATGAAGATGCGCCCGATATCAGAACTGTCCGCTCTGATATTCCAGTCCAGCTATCGTCAATAATAAACAGGGCGATGGCTAAAAATGTCGCGCAGAGGTACCAGACTGGAACCGAGTTAGCCAATGATTTAAAGCGCTTTTTGGCGGCGATAAAGTAGTCCGTTAGATGAATTTACAGGAAAAAATTACAATTCTGTGTCTGACAGATACGGGTATCGTTCGCAAGAATAACGAAGACATGATCGGCTATGACAGCGCACTCGGGCTACTGGTGCTGGCCGATGGCATGGGTGGGCACCGCGGCGGCGAGGTTGCCAGTAGTTTAACCGTCGATACCATCATCGATACGATTCAGCAGCAATTACCCGCCATTAACGTCCATCATACTGATCCGGTAAGCGGATTTTCGCTGGTATCAATTTGCGTCCAGAACGCTATCGATCAGGCTAATGACCTGGTTTTCAAAACTGCCCAGACCAACCCCGAAAATAGAGGCATGGGCACTACCGTTGTTGTATTGCAATTTTACAATAATACATTTTCATTGGCTCACATTGGAGATTCCCGTTGTTACCTACTGCGGGCAGGCAATCTGGAACAGATTACTAAAGATCATTCGCTACTACAGGAATTGATCGATCGTGGTTTTTACACCCCCGAAGAGGCTCGCAATTCGATGAATAAGAACCTGGTAACGCGTGCTTTGGGTATAGATCCGGTGGTAACACCGGATATTCAGGAAGGTGTTGTGCAAAAAAATGACATTTTTCTATTATGTTCGGATGGATTAACCGATTTAGTCGAAGATGAATATATATGCTTAACTATTAAGCAATTTAGTGATAATCTAGAAGAAGCTGCCAAGCAATTGATTACTAAGGCAAACCAGAAAGGCGGGTTGGACAATATTTCAGTGATGTTATGCCGTATCGATGAAAGTTTTTCCACTAGCCAAAGTTGGCACAAAAAATTAGTTGCGTGGTTCGATTAACGGATTACACCCAGTAATAATAAATTATTTTAGAGGCTGGATAAAACATGGTCGCAAAACTGATCACGACATCAAATTCGGGCGAGAAGAAAGAGTATTTGCTGACGAGTGAAACCACAACAATAGGTCGCAAACCCAGCAACGATATTCCAATCGACAATTTGTCCGTCAGTGGAAATCACGCGCAGGTAATCACGATACTCGAAGACTCCTTTCTCGAAGATCTGGGTAGCACGAATGGCACCTATGTGAACGGAAAATTGGTCAAAAAGCATGCGCTGGTACACGGCGACAATATAACCCTGGGGAAATATCAAATCACCTACCATAGTAATTCGGGTGGGGGAGAACAGGATTTTGAACAAACCATGATCATCCGGCCTGGGGAATTAGGAATGCCGGAAGAAGCTGGTGGCAAGGAAATAGATAAATCGGTACAAAAAATATCGGCGGCAATAGCTTCGGAGGCAGCGACAGCCGGCCAATCTACCATTGCTTATAAAGAAGCCTGTCTGCAGTTGTTGAGTGGTGCCAATACCGGGAAAGAGCTTATTTTAACAAAGGCCCTGACTACCATTGGTCAACCCGGTATACAAGTTGCCGCTATCACCCGCAGAGCGCAGGGGTATTTCCTGATTCACGTTGATGGGGGCCCGAACAATTCGGTGCCGAAGGTTGGCGGTTCGCCGATTGGCCCAAACGCACACGAACTCAAAAACCATGACATAATCGAAGTCGCCGGCGTCAAAATGGAGTTTTATACCAGATAATATTCCGCATCTCGCTTTTCTGGCGATTCTACGGAGCTAGCAATGAAATTCCAGCGCATTATTAGATTAGCGCTAAGCGCATCGATTCTGCTGGCTCTATTACTCGATACTTCAGGTCTGATTAAATATCCTTTCGTCAAACAGCTCGAAAACTGGACTTATGATGCAAGGTTAAATTTTACCCGCCCCAACACAATCGATAGCCGTATTGTTATCGTTGACATAGATGAAAACTCGCTAGCCAAGGTAGGGCGCTGGCCCTGGGGACGCGATAAGCTTGCCACCATGGTAGATAACCTGTTCGATTACTACCAGGTTAAAACAGTCAGTTTCGATATTGTATTCGCCGAAAAAGATGAAAGTTCCGGTTTAGCGATATTTGAAAACCTGGCCGATACCGAACTGCGTAGCGACCCGGCTTATCAGCAAGCTTTGGGGAAGATCCGCCCGAGCCTTCAGCACGATCGTATATTCGCCAATAGCCTGAAAGGGAATAATGTGGTCATGGGCTACTATTTTAAATCCCGAATTTCTGAAGGCGAAAGTAGTAGTATCGGATTATTACCTCCCCCAATTATGAAAATGGACACGCAGTGGGATGAGCGCATACCGATCAACAAAGCTGTTGGATATAGCGGAAATCTGGAAGTACTGCAATCCGCGGCCGAATTCGGAGGTTACTTCGACAACCCCCATGTCGACCCAGACGGAGTTTTTCGCCGGGTGCCATTGATTCAGACCTACGAGAATTTTCTGTTTTCATCGCTGGCACTGGCCACTATGCAGGCCATTCTCAACCAACCCCGCGTAGAGCTGATCGTAGAATCTGAGGGCACCCGTAAAGATAAGGAATACTATGCACTTGAAGCAATTAAACTGGGCGACTACCGTATCCCGGTAGATAATAGTGGTTCCGTCTATGTACCCTACCGCGGTCTCGAGGGGAGTTTTCCATATATTTCTGCGTATCAGGTATTATCCCGCGACATTGATCCCGCATTATTAAAAGATAAGATCGTGTTGATCGGCACATCAGCCCCGGGGTTACTCGATTTACGTTCAACTCCAGTACAAAACGTATTTCCTGGTGTTGAAGTACATGCAAATATTATTTCTGGTATTTTGGATCAACGCGTCAATCACAAACCAGCCTGGACTATCGGATACGAATTCGTCATGTTGATCCTGGTTGCGGTAAGCATGGCTTTTATTTTACCCCTGTTGTCCCCTCTTTTAGCAGCAGCTGGAACTGCGGGGATAGGCCTACTGGTAATAACGGGTACCATGATCGCCTGGAACAATAACCTGATCTTGCCGCTCGCCAGCCCATTACTGTTGATAGGTTTGATCTTCATCCTACACATGACCTATGGGTTTTTCATAGAGTCTCGCGGTAAGCGGCAATTAGCCTACTTATTTGGTCAATATATTCCACCCGAACTGGTCGATGAAATGAGCGAATCTCCTAGCGAGTTCACTCTTGACGGAGAAAATCGGGTAATGACCGTATTATTTTCAGACGTGCGCGGGTTTACCACCATTTCCGAGGGTATGGATCCAAAGCAACTGACGCAGTTGATGAATGCCTTACTGACGCCGATGACCCGAGTGATCCACAAAAATCGTGGCACGATCGACAAGTATATGGGGGATGCGATCATGTCTTTTTGGGGCGCCCCTTTGAGTGATTCCGAGCACGCTCGTCATGCACTTTATGCTGCACTAGAAATGATCGAAGAATTGAAAATTATGCAGGAGGACTTCAGATTGCGTGGGTGGCCTGAAGTGAATATGGGCATTGGCCTCAATAGCGGTGCAATGAGTGTCGGAAACATGGGTTCAGAGTTTCGCATGGCTTATACTGTATTGGGTGATGCAGTTAACCTTGGCTCACGCCTCGAGGGATTAACCAAAAATTACGGCGTAAACATTATCGTCAGTGAAAGTACCAAAGCCAGTATCCCTGAGTTTGTGTTTCGAGAGCTTGACCTGGTTCGCGTTAAGGGAAAAATCGAACCGGTTGCTATTTTCGAACCGGTTGGACATAAGAACGATCTGGAGAAATCCATCAGATCGGAATTAGTTCGTTACAAGCAAGCCTTGATTAAATTTAGATCTCAAAACTGGGACAAAGCCGAGATGGACTTTTTCAATCTGAGCCGATCCGACCCTGACCGAAAGCTGTACCAGGTATACCTCGATCGGATCGTTCACTATCGAAAAGAACCGCCCGGCGCCGACTGGGACGGCGTTTATACACATACATCCAAATAATCACTGGTCGGTATATTGCCTGAAGAGAGCGAAACTCAGGTACAAACTATGCAAGCCGGAATGTTGATACCTAACAGCTAATCCTTTGATTTTATTGCATAAAAACGAAAACAGTGACTCCCTTTTATGAAATATGTGGGCCAGGCTACCTCCAGCATTGGCGCAACTCCTCGGCCAGTATTTCGATTCCTTTTTTCAGATCTTTTTCACTCTGGACATAATTGATGCGAATACAACTTTCGGCATGTTCGCTTGCCCGATCCTGACCAGGAAAAAAATATTTTCCTGGAACAACCAGCAATCCTTTTTGCTTAAGGCGCTGGTAAAGCTCGCTGGTAGTAATCGATAAGCCGTCAAACCATAACCAGAGAAAAAATGCTCCTTCAGGTTTATGGATATATACGCGCGGGTCATCTATCAATTTTCTAATCAAGCGAACCGCCAACTCTGAACGCTGCCGGTAGTAAGGTAAAATGACTTCATGACACAATGGCAACAAGGCATTGTCGCGGAACAGCTGGTTCACGATAACCGGACCGATACCGCCCGGTGCGAGACTGGTTATAGCCGTCATATTGGTAAATTGTCTTATGATTTCTTCGTTAGCTATCACGATCCCGGTGCGGACGCCGGGCAGCCCCAATTTAGACAGGCTCATACAAACAATCGTGTTATCGTTCCAGAATGGGTTGACCTGGCTAAATACAATATTTGGAAATGGTGTCCCGTAGGCATTATCGATCATTAGCGGCACATCATTTTTCTTCGCTATTCGATCTAATTGCTCACATTCGGCATCGGTTAATACGTTACCACTGGGATTGGTTGGTCGCGAGACGCAAATCAAGCCAGTTCCGCTACTCACTTCCAACTGATCAAAGTCTACCTGATATTTGAAAAACCCATTATCCAGATGCTGAATCCGGGCTTCCTGGCTGGTGATCAACGACTCCTCGATACCTACATCACAATAACCTATATATTCGGGTACTAGTGGTACAAGAACTTGTCGATGATGTCCCCGGGACTTACCAGCAAATGAATTGAAAAGAATAAAGAAAGAACTCTGGCTACCGTGGGTTAACGCAATATTTCGACGATCAATTTTCCAGCCGTATTGCTGTTGGAAAAACTCACTCAATGTCTCGACGAATGCCACGTTCCCCTGGGGGCCATCGTAATTTACCAACGAGCGTAGCAGCTCACCTGAGCACCGCAGTTTTTCCACGACCTTTTCGAATGCCTGTATCGCGCCGGGAATCGCAGCAGGGTTCCCTCCGCCCAGCATCACCACATCATCCTGTAACAATCCCTCGTTCAAATCATCCATTAAGTGAGTAATCCCTGAATAGCCTGCAAAATGACGCCCGAAATCGGAAAAATTCATACTACTTACTGACCTGATAGGAAAGCCACAAGCATAGCCTAGTTAGTGTCCAAAAACACAAGATACTGTCATATCGGAAAGTGTGCTGTACCTATATGGAATCCATAAGCTTTTGATTTCAATCGGATTCCCGATTTCAGTTCGGCAATTTCTGCAGCATCGCCTAAAAGTGCCTACTGTTGGAGCTCGACCACCAATACGCCGGGCCGCTACATCCAGACAGGCGTCGGGGGGGGGGGGCTGAAATAACGTTCTCTAGACAGATGACGTGTTTCTGCACAGACTCTAGCCTGGTTAAAATAATATCTGCAGTCCTGGATGCAGGGAATATATCAGGAATGAATCTCGTGTTAGATCTGCTCGGAGTCGGGTTTATTTGCCAGACTGGTTTCTCATTTTATACAATAAGACAATGAAGTACGCACACAGTCTGGAATTTAGCGTCAGAGATTACGAATGCGATATGCAGGGTGTGGTCAACAATGGCGTATACCAAAATTACCTGGAACACGCGCGACATGATTTCCTGCAATCAAGAGGTATTAATTTTGCCGAAATGACTTTGAAGCGAATCAATCTTGTCGTTGTTCGTGCCGAGCTTGACTATCGCGACTCGTTAAGAAGTAACGACCGGTTTATAGTGCGTAGCAATATTCAACGAATTTCGAAGCTTCGATTCGAATTCTCACAGGATATATTCCGAACTCCCGATCAAAAGCTGATGTTGCAGGCGAAGATTGTCGGCACTTCGCTAAACCAGCGAGGGCGCCCATTTGTATTGCACGAATTATCGAAGCTATTCGATGGCTGAAGCCATTAACCCGCTGATGCGAGAATGTTGCCCAACTGACTCTTCATTCGAATCTGATATAAGGTAATTATCAATAGCAATATATATGCTATTTGGATTACCACCCCGGCGAGATCAACTAAATTTGAGCCCAATATGCGCGTGTTAGCGATTAAACTTATTGATTGCATGATGGCATCTACACTGAGAAAATAAAACTTTCTAT